>JAHHQU010000056.1 GCA_020026225.1 Phocaeicola sp.
CGGACATGATCACGACGGACATGATCACGACGGACATGATCACGACGGACATGATGAGGAAAACGATGAACATATTTGGTTGTCCCTAACAAGAGCCAAAACATCTGTTCGTGCGATTGCAGATCAATTTGCAAAAGCTGATCCTACTCACGCAGAGATTTACAGAACCAATGCACAAAACTATGAAACAAAGCTGGATGCTCTGGATGAGGAATATCAGGCAGCTTCGACTTCCGGACATACAGATACATTGCTGTTTGCGGATCGTTTTCCATTTTTCTACATGGCAGACGATTATGGCCTGAACTATTACGCAGCTTTTACCGGATGCTCCGCAGAATCTGAAGCAAGTTTTGAAACAGTTGCATTACTGGCACAGAAAATGGATGAACTTGGTCTAAAAAACGTACTTACAATTGAAAACAGAACGCACAAGATTCCTGAAACCGTTATTGAAAGTACTAAAACAAAAGATCAGACTATCCTTACCATGAATTCCTTGCAGTCTGTTACAGAGAACCAGATCATGGACGGGATGACATATCTGGATGTTATGCAGTCCAATCTTGACGTATTGAAGACTGCTTTGCAGTAAGTAGCGGAGGTCATGCTATGACATTACTTTCCTGCAAAGATATTACATTAGGATATGGTTCCACAAAGGTCGTTGAACATCTTTCGTTTCAAGTAAACGAAGGAGATTACCTTTGCATTGTTGGAGAAAACGGTTCAGGAAAGAGTACTCTTATGAAAACCTGTCTTGGCTTGATTCGGCCTATCTCAGGGGATATTGTATTTGGTGACGGACTGAAACAGACAGAACTCGGATATCTTCCGCAGCAAACTGCCATTCAAAGAGATTTTCCTGCATCATGCAAAGAAATTGTACTGTCCGGTTGTTTGAATCAATGTGGATTGCGTCCGTTTTACAGTAAACAGCAAAAGCAAAAGGCAGATCGGGCGATTCAACAAATGGGCATCTCCCATTTGTCAAAGTGCTGTTACAGTGAATTGTCCGGCGGCCAGCAGCAGCGAGTGCTGCTGGCACGTGCTCTGTGCGCAACAGGAAAGCTGCTTCTTTTGGATGAACCTGTAGCAGGCTTGGACCCAAAAGTAACCTCAGGAATGTATACCTTGATTCGGCAGCTGCACAAAAGCGGAATTACAATTATGATGATCACCCATGATATTGCTGCAGCCGTTCAGAATGCAACTCACATTCTTCATATCGACCGGCGACAATCTTTTTGGGGAACAAACGCACAGTATCAGCAACATCCCCCTATCCCCTGCCCTCATCATGAGGAGGTGCAGTCATGACTCATATGCTTCATACACTTATGATGTACTTCCAATATCCGTTTGTGCGCCGTGCACTAATCGTTGGTGTTCTTATTGCCTTATGCGCCTCCTTATTAGGAGTAACTTTGGTACTGAAGCGTTTTTCTTTTATTGGCGACGGCTTGTCTCATGTTGCATTTGGCATCATGTGTGTGGCTGCAATTATGCACATGACAAATGATATGCTGCTGATTCTTCCTGTAACAATTATTTGTGCCATTCTTTTGCTAAGTGGAGGAAGCAAGGTCAAAATCAAAGGAGATGCCGCGATTGCAATGTTGTCTGTAAGTGCACTTGCCATCGGATATTTATTGATGAATGTTTTCTCAGCATCAGCCAATGTTTCGGGAGATGTGTGCACAACGCTTTTTGGTTCAACATCCATTCTGACTTTAACCAACGGGCAAGTTTGGCTCAGTGTCTTTCTGTCGATCTTTGTGATTGCGACCTATATAGTATTTTATAACAAAATATTCGCAGTTACTTTTGATGAAACTTTTTCAAAAGCAACCGGACTGCAAGTGAAAAAATATAATCTGCTGATTGCAGTTGTGATTGCTGTCATCATTGTTTTGGCAATGAAGCTGGTTGGTTCTCTGCTGATCTCTGCTCTCATTATATTCCCGGCATTGTCAGCAATGCGGCTTTACAAGAATTATCGAGCGGTCATTATCTGTTCGGTAATTCTTTCCGTGATCTGCACAGCTTTTGGGATCGTGGTTGCTGTTGTTGCCGGTACTCCCGTAGGGTCCACAATCGTGGCAGTTGATTTGGCTGCTTTTTTGCTGTCCTATGTAATCGGAGGCTTCAGACATGCGTAAATTGCGTAGCCTTTCATTGATAACTGTGATGATTTTGAGCATATGCCTGACCGCTTGTTCAAAAAAACATACGGATCGATTGTCTGTATCTGAGCCCGCTACTTCGCCTGCTCCGATGCAGACAAATGAACCAACAGTTCCGGAGACGCCAACTGAAATACCAGCCCAATCAGAATCTTCTGGTGTCCAAGATAGATCTTCTGTGGATACCTCCCAATCTCACACAGCACCTAAAATTTCTGAGGCGATTCCGTCTACGAGTGACAGCGAGCACTCCGCATCTGAAACGGTTGCTCCCGAACGGATAAAAGTCGATATCGATTTGACCGGATTCAGTGCCAATATGCTGTATGCTGAAGTATATAACATAGGAATTTCTCCGGAAGAGTATTCGGGCAAGGTAATTAAATTAACTGGTGAATTTGCACGTTTCCCACAAGATGTTGACCAAAACGGAAATCCCACATCCGATGAGGAGATATTTGTCTGTATAATCAGCGATGCTATGGCATGCTGTGCAACCGGTATCGAATTTATGCCCGAAAAGGGATCGTCGTTTTGGACAAGCTATCCCAAAGCTGGAGAGAAAATTACAGTCACCGGACTTTGTGATGTTTTTTTTGACAAAAGTGGGTTTACCGTCATACAACTTGATAACGCTACTGTTGAACAAAGCGATTGAAGAGCATATGACATCTAGCTAAGGTTTGTGTAAAGCCGTTGCATCAATACTAGCAAAATCCTTCAAAATGGTGCTGAATAGGAACTCAAAAATATCTGGCAAGTAAAATGGAACTCCCGGAAGAGTCTGCCGATACGGTCAGCTCCTTCCGGGAGTTTTTCTGTGTTCGTCTTCTTTTACAGTTGAATAAAGCGAAAAGTCAGATATAACGAAAGAAAATATCAGTTGCGGCGAATGGAAATGAGGTGCCGCAGTTGTAAAGTACCGGACTGCAATATGGGAGATATCTGATGAACTACACCATACGAGAGATAAAACAAGAGGAATATGCTCTGCTGAGTGACTTTTTGTACGAGGCGATTTATATTCCGGAGGGGGTCGAGCCTCTGCCCAGATCCGTGCTATCTCTTCCGGAATTACATGAGTATATCGTTGACTGCGGTCTTTCCTTGGGAGCGATCCTTGCGCTGGATTACGCCATCCGGCACGCAAATCAGGTATCCTCTCTGATTTTGATCGGGGTACAGTACAAGGTTGCCACCTTGCTGATCGACCTTCAAAATCTTATCTTCCGCTGTATGCCACACAAAACCTTTGAAGCTATGTGTATATCAAAAAGCAACATGATACAGCTGTCCCACTCCATTCGTTCTCTGGATTTTAGATCAAAGTGAAATGTCCTGTGACCATTGTCTGCGACGAAAAGGATCACCCAAACAGAAAGGCACCCAAACAACTGAACGCACTGCTGCCGCAATCGCAATTGCAAATCATTGCCGGCGCAGAACATGAAGCCAACAAATGCGCCACGAAATGGATTGCCGCAATCGTCAACAAAGCAAATCTGTAAGCCCTGTGGCGATATTACGGCATTGAGAATATGCCATTTGATTTGCAGTTAATTTTTCCCCTTGAAAGTTAAAAGCGGTCAATGGAAAAGTACCATTCAGACTTCTGCGATAATCATACAGATGAACTGCAAGGGAGACAGAAAACATGAAACCGCACGAAACGATCCAACAGCATCGGCTGGCTAAAAATCACACGCAGGAGCCAGTTGCAAGCTATCTGGGAGTCACAGCTCCGGCGGTCAATAAATGGGAAAAGGAATTTCTTATCCCGATATTACCTTATAAAATACCAATTTTTTCTTAAGACAGCTTGACAAAAACAAGGGCTTGATGTAGAATAACACTGTTATCAATAACATCGTTATTCTACTGGAAAGGATAAAAAATGGCCGTCAAGAATCATTCGCTGGATAATAAGATCATCGAAGCTGCTACGACCGAGTTCCTTGAGTTTGGCTTTCAAGGTGCGTCTCTTCGTCGCATTGCCCAACGGGCAAATCTCAGCACTGGAGCTCTTTACACCCGATACGAGAGCAAAGATGCTCTATTTTGTTCCATTGTTAAAGATATCCTTTCTGAAATCAGCTATGAGTTTGAGCCGATTCGGCAAGGCTATATGGATGCACAAAAAAGCAACAGTGTCGAGGCTGTTTTAGAGGCGATACGGCAGGAAGAAAGAGTGTATCAAACAATTCTTTTAAAATACTATGATCAGTGTGTGTTATTTTTCTGCCAAAGCGACGGCAGCTCCCTGCAAGCCAAGCTGGAACAGCTTCTGTCATATAAAGCAACGGAAACTGTTGCTTTTTTGGAAAATATTTCACAAAAAGAAGTGAATGCAGATGGTGTTGAAATGCTGTTAGCACAGCAATTTTACTGCTATCGAACACTTCTTCAAAAGAGGTTAAGCAGAGAAAAGACCATGGCCTGTCTAAAAATGGTAGAGAATTTTCATGAAGCGGGCTGGAAGGAGCTTTTTCGGCAAATCATGAATTAACCTTAGGAAGTATATGTCGCAGTCAGAATAGAATGGCTGCGACATATTTCAAGAAACAAGTTAGTCAACACTAACCGCAACAGAAAGGACAATGGGCCAATCCATGGAGCATGATCGAAAAGAAAACATAAAGTTTGACTTGAACTTCACTTATGGTGGAGCCAGCCAAATAGCACTCTGCAATGTGAGCGGTTCTATCGAAAAATGGTACTGTATTGTTCTGTGTGGGGGAAGTGGCTGTGGAAAATCCACTCTCCTGCGTTGTATCAATCGACTGGTCCCTGATTTTTATGAGGGAGACTTTGATGGCTACTGCTATATAAATGGCACAGATACATCCTCCATGTCCATCGGTGATGTGGGTGAATTCGCTGCTTCTGTGTTTCAAGACCCACGAAGTCAGTTTTACACTACCAACACCTCATCAGAAGCCGCTTTTGCGCTGGAGAACTATGGGTTTCCTCATAGGGAAATTGAACGACGTGTAAATGATGCATTCTCAGAGTTTGGCCTCGAAAAGCTCAAAGACAGAAATGTTTTTGAGCTTTCCAGCGGTGAACGACAATTGATTGCGATACTGTCAGCACAAGCGCTTAATGAAAACATCCTGCTTTTAGATGAGCCAACTGCTAATCTGGATGCGGCAGCGGTTAGGGAGCTTGCACATGTTCTTACGGAACTGAAAAGATGTGGAAAAACAATCATAATCAGCGAGCATCGTCTCTATTATCTACTGGATATTGCAGACCAATACTGGCTGATGGATCATAGAGAAATTACTGCACACTATTCTAAAAGAGAAATGCTGAGCTTCACACAAGAAGAGCTTCATAAGAAATCCCTCCGCGTGTTGGATTTAAAGCGCATTGAAGCAGACCTGTCTCAGAGAATTATACCGCAGCAGCAGAACTGCTTGAAGGCAGAGAATATTACTTTTTTCCTATCAGAAGTACGCTGATGTCGTTCTGGACAAAGTCTCATTTGAAGCAAGGAGCGGTCAGGTCATCGGTTTGATCGGTTCCAATGGAAGCGGAAAAACGACGCTTGGAAAACTGATTGCAGGATTTTTCAGACCCGGTAGCGGCACATTCTACTGGAACGACAAACCTCAGACTCCTAAAACGCTTGTCCAAAAAAGTATCTTTACCATGAAGGAGGCTGAATTCCAGTTGTTTACAAATTCTGTTTGGAACGAACTTCTGTATGGCAGAACAGCAACGCCGCAGCTAAAAAATGAGGTAGAGCAAAAACTCAAGCAATTCTCCCTTTGGAAGTTCAGAAACAGACATCCATTTTTGCTTTCCGGCGGTCAAATGCAAAAGCTTACCTTGCTGCTTTCCTACTTTTCTCCAAAGCCTATCGCCGTTCTGGACGAACCGACGGCGGGGTTGGATGAAAAAAGCCTGCAATGTTGTATTGTATTGATCAACGAAATGCAAAAAATAAAGTCGTTTTCATTATCACACATGACATGGAGCTGATTTTCAAAACCTGCGGCCACTGTCTGTGTATTTCTGAGGGTAGCGTATTGCAAGAATTTGATCTCTATCAAAAAGATACAATAACGAAACTCTCCCAATATATGGATTGTGAATTCAGTCTTTCGGACAATGAGTGGCCGTTACAGAAGAAAAAAGTCAAACGACTTTGTGATCCCAGAATTAAATTTCTTTATCTTTTCGCAGCACTCCTTATTAGCCTCATTACAGACACGGTGTTCATTACAGGTGTTATGATTTCCCGCCTGATCCTTACGCTGTATGAGGAGCGTTATGCCACAGCTTTTTCATATTCACTTCTTTACGCAGCCATCTTTCTTGGTTATTACCTTGCCCCGCAATCCATTATGCTGTTCATCACCCATTATTTCCCGCGATTTTTGCCTGTTTGTCTTGCACTGACAGCTGTAGTTGAAAGCGGAGATACCGGTCGGCTCAGTGCAGCTTTAAGGAATTGTCACTGCTCGGAAAAAGCTGTTATGATTGCAAGTGTTGTGTTCCGATTCTTCCCGGTGCTATGCAGAGATCTTAAAATCATGGATCAGTCGATTCGAACAAAGAATCTTAACTGTGGGATTATGCAGAAAATTCATTGCTTGCCCCAGTATTTTGAAAACATCGTTGTTCCGATGATGTTCCGTGTGATTCGAATTGCGGAAAGCCTTTCTGCTTCAGCCGAGACAAGAGGGATCGCCATGAATAGAAGGCGAGATTCCTATATAAAACTGCATCTCTGCGGTTCGGACATCCTGCTGGCAGTTTTTCTCGCAGCATCTATGTTGTTTGGAATTATCCTATAAAATAAAAACATGAATATGGAGGGAAACCTATGAAAAACCAAAAGCTCAAAACAAAAGACCTCTTTACAATTACCCCGCTCACACTTGTCAATGTAATTATTTTTTTGGCTGGCTCCTTTTTCTACATAAGTCCTATCACGATTCTTGCGATGCCTGTAGTTTTTTCACTTCTTGACGGAATCGTCTTTTATGTAATTTGCCAAAAAAGGCGCATTCCTTATTTATTCCATCAGAGGTATTATGGGTTTCTATCTTCCGTACACCCTCTTGTACGTGCTCGCAGGACTGATTGCGGAACTGATAATGGCAAAATTCAGATATGGGAATTCGAAAGGCGTGTGTGTCAGCTATATTGTAATGCAGGTTCTTGGAGCCATCGGCGGAACCATATACCCCTATGTAATTGCATATAATAGCTTTTTTTCTGATGCTGAAGCTATGGCAGCGCAAGGAGCAAACCAGAATGTGTTGGCTGCTGCCAATATGATCCAATCCTGAAGGTGCCTTATCCTCTTATTCGCAGTTGCTATTGCTGCTTTTCTGGTTTTTTTACTTGCCAAATCAATCTTAAAAAAGTACTTTTGGGAAGAAAATGGTGTATAAAAATGAACGAAGAAAAAAATGTTAAGCCGTCTTTCTTTAAAGAATTGGGCGTCTTTATGAATCCATATCAAAAAAAGTATGCCCTTTCTATTGTGCTGAGTATTTTTAGTGTGGCTGCCGGTATAGCCGCCTATGGCTTTGTGGGAAAAATTGTATTTGTTCTATTTGCAGGAAAAACAGCACTTACAAATATTCTCGCTTTTGCCATAGCTGCGGCGGTATGCAAACTGCTAAATGCTTTGTTGCTGAACCTTTCTACATGGATTTCCCACAAGGCTGCATATCATACGCTTCAAGACATCCGTGAAGCATTGTCTGAAAAATTGCTTCGCCTTCCAATGGGCTACTTTGAAGAAAACGGCAGCGGCAGGCTCAAAACCATTCTTGTGGATCATGTGGAAGGAATGGAAAAAACGCTGGCACATGTACTCCCGGAGCTCACAGCAAACCTGTTGGCACCTTTTTGCTGCATACTGTGGATGTTCTTTATTGATTGGAGACTCTCTCTTATTGCTCTTGTATGGATCATTATTGGGTTTTCGGTTACAGGCGGTATGATGACGGACTATTCTTCAAAATATGAAGGGCAAATCAAAGCGTTTAAGGGGATGAATCAGGCTGTTGTAGAATATGTGAACGGAATTGAAGTCATCAAAAACTTCGGGCAAGCAGACAAATGCTACCAAAAATATCAAGATGCAGTGTACGGTCACGCCTGCTACAATGTGAACTGGCAAAAAGAAACTCAAAAATACGCTTCGCTAGGAATGGCCATTGCCCCCTTTTCCATCTTTCCCATATTGATTGGAGGCCTGATTTTTCACTCCTACGGAACCATGGAAGCAGGTTCTTTGTTTATGATGATCCTTCTTTCTTTTGGGATTTTCGGGCCTCTGATGAACGCAATGAATTATTTTGACCAGTTGGCAGCAATGGGTACAAATGCCTCTGAAATCAAAGCGGTGCTGAATTACCCGGAATTGAAACGCGGCGAAGGTGTATCAACAGAAAATCTAGATATCAGCTACAGCAATGTAAGCTTTTCGTATAAAGATGGGAAAAAAGTCCTGAAAAATATCTCTTTGCATATTCCACAAGGGTCCATGCTGGCACTCGTCGGTCCTTCCGGCAGTGGTAAGTCTACAATAGCCAAGCTTCTGGCAGGATTTTGGGATGCAGACGAGGGCAGTATTCAGATCGGAGCAAAGCCGATTGAAGACTTTACGCAGGAACAGCTAAATAGCCTCATCGCATATGTGGATCAGGAAACATTCCTTTTTGACGAAACGATCCAAGATAATATTCGTATTGGCTGTCCGGAAGCATCCTCTGAGGATGTGATAAAAACTGCAAGGCTTGCCTGTTGTGATGACTTTATCAGCGCACTTCCTCAGGGATATGAAACAAAAGCCGGTGAGTCTGGTGGACGGCTTTCTGGCGGTGAGCGGCAAAGAATCGCTATTGTACGAGCCATGATGAAAAATGCACCAATTATGATTTTAGATGAGGCCACTGCAAGTACCGACCCTGAAAATGAGGCTATGATCCAAAAAGCCTTAAATGCAGCAGCCAAAGGAAAGACTTTGATTATCGTAGCACATCGGCTTGCTACCATTGTAAACGCTGAACAGATTGCGTTTATAAAAGACGGTCAAATCAAAGCAATTGGAAATCATCGAGAATTGCTGCAAATATGTCCTGAGTATAAGACAATGTGGGAACTGACGGAGGTGGACAAAAATGCTTAATACCTTTCGAAGAATATGGTCTTTCAGCGAAAAAAGACACAGAAGTTTAGTAAACGCTCTTGTGTTATCCTTTTTTCGTTCTGTTTTCGGTGTTACGCAGCTGATGGCGATTGTCCTCACTGTGAAGATTCTCTGCGGCAGTATTGATCCCAAATCCAGCATTATAAAAATAGTCATACTCACAGCAATTTGCATTCTTGGAAATTTTTTCACCAGCTATTTTGAGCAAATAAATACTTTAAAAAGTGGATTCTTTATGACTGCGGATCAGCGTGTCGCAGTAGGCAGCCATTTGCAAAAAATGCCATTGGGATATTTCAACGATGCTTCCTCCGGACGAATTTGTGCTTCTTTGACAACCACTCTTTCCAATGTTGAAACTGCGGCAGCAATGGTGATGGTTGGTATTGTTTCTGGGCTTTTTAGTGCATTCAGTCTGTTTGTGTTTATGCTTTTCTACGACTGGCGCATTGGTATTTTATCCGGTGTGGGAATGCTCATCTATCTGCTTATTGTAAATTACCAGATGAAGCTGTCGAGATCTCTTGCTCCCATGCTGCAAGAAGCACAAAACGACCTCGCTAAAGCAGCACTATCCTTCCTACAGGGGATTAAGGTCACGAAGTCATTCAGCTTTAAAAATGGCGATAAGCATCTGAAGGAGACCATTGCGGAAAGTTGCAATAAGAATATTGCCCTCACCTCAAAATCGATGCCGTCCCAGTTTGCGGCAAGTATCTGTATTGCCATTTTTGAATCCATCATTTTACTGGCATCCCTATATTTTTGTTTTCAAGCAGGGACTTTCGATATGATAAAGGTTGTTGTCCTTTTGATATTCAGCTTTATGGTTTATGCTTCCTTAAATCAGGCCGGTTCCATGCTTTCCATGATTGGTCTGTTGGATTCCGGCTTATCCGAGATTAAAAAGGTTGAAAATGAGGAACAACTCAAGCAGGAAACGCCTCATCAGAAAGCGGTATCAAACCGTATCGTTTTAGACCATGTATGCTTTTCCTACGGAGAAAATGAGGTTCTGCATGATGTTTCCATCACGATTGAGCCGAACTCGCTCACTGCCCTGATAGGACCTTCCGGTTCGGGAAAAACCACTCTATGCCAATTGATCCCAAGATTCAGAGACATCTCCGCTGGGTCAATTACAATTGGCGGAGCTGATATTCGTTATATGCAAGGCGAAGATTTGATGCAAAAAATAAGCATGGTATTTCAACATGTGTATCTTTTTGAGGATACAATTTTCAACAACATACGCTTTGGTAAGCCGGATGCAAGCTTGGAAGAGGTGAGAAAGGCGGCAAAGGCTGCCCATTGTGATGCCTTTATTATGGCACTTCCGAACGGTTACGACACAGTAGTAAAAGAAGGTGGAAACAGTCTTTCCGGTGGTGAAAAGCAGCGTATTTCCATTGCGAGAGCAATCCTCAAGGATTCTCCGATTGTCATTTTGGATGAGGCAACCAGTGCATTGGATGCTGAAAATGAACATGAGATTCTTGGGGCAATCGATATGCTGACAAAGGACAAGACGGTCATCATGATTGCACATCGAATCAAATCGGTTGAAAGGGCAGATCATATCATTGTGCTTAAAAATGGCGGGGTTATTCAAGAAGGAACACACGTTGAACTAAAAAACATGCCGGGTCTCTATGCGGATTTCCTTGCCTCCAGAGAAGAAGCGAAGCTTTGGCAGCTGAACACCTAAGGAATCAACACCGCAACACTTTTTATCTTCTTTTTGAAAATTGCAATAATGACTTGAATTTTTTAACAGAATATAGTTTCTTGATGATACCCAACAGATCCTGTCGAGGAACTCTGCAAATAGGTTGTTTAAGGCAGCATATCCTAGATGCTTTCTGGAATGGCATTGATCTCACCCATAGCTTATAATATTTTCTGACCACATAGTCCTGAATGGTTTTTTCCATTGGGGATGAGCCATATTCAAAGGCAGTTTGTATGTTTATTTACAGTGCGTTCACAATCGGAGCAAGGTTCTATAAAACAGATATCAGACCGCCGGAACAGATTGGAGACTACTTGGAGCAGGCAAAAAACGAGGGTGCCCTACCAATCTTCTATCTGGAATTGACCACAGGGCTTCGCCGTGGAGAGCTGATGCCTCTGCTGTGGGAGGATGTGGATGTAGAAGCAAAAACCATCTCGGTGAGCAAATCGGTCTGCCGACTGAAAGGAGAGCTGCTCGTGACACCGTCGAAAACCCAGAACTCCATCCGCACCGTGGCGATCTCCCAGAAAGCACTGGAGCCGCTGAAGAACGCTGGAATTGACGAGAGCGTTCGGTTCCACGATTTGAGACACACCTTCGCGACCGTGGCGCTGCAAAGCGGCATTGATGTGAAAACGGTGTCCAATATGTTGGGGCATTACTCCGCAGGCTTCACGCTGGACACCTACACCCATGTTACCGACCAGATGCAAAAAGCCGCCGCCCAGCGGATGCAGGGCATAATGAATGCCGCCCTTCCGGGCGAACAGCCAGACCCGCCGCAGGATAACAGCTGTAAGGTTATTGAATTCAAAAGAGCCGTGAACACCTGAGAAGAGAACAGGAGCCGGAGCAATTACGCTCCGGCTCTTACTTGTTTGCTGAAAATTCAAGACTATGAAATTTGCGGCGCTGTAATCAACGACCGAGGCGTTCCAGTCGAATCACACGCTTTTCCTTTTTTTCATCCAACTCAATGAATTGTGCAGCACCGCCTCAGCTATGGGTAACATAGGCCACCACACATATCAAAGAAATCCGGCGCTATGCATCCATTGAAGGGCTGGATGAAGCGGTGCTGAACCGGCTCATCAGCAAAACTTTGGTGGGGGAAGTCAAGAAGATTGACGGACGGAAGGAGCAGGAAGTCAGAATCGTTTTTATAACTTTGTCGGAGAAATCCCGGAGATTACAGCATAATCATTTCGCCTCATCTCTCAATCAGCGTGGGATGAGGCTTTTCTTTTTATAAAATTGCGATAGATATATTCACAATTTGTTTACCATTAAATTTCCCATCGGACAGTAGAAAACGATGACGAAAGGCCCTACAAATGCTATAATGTTCGCATATAGATATGACAATTTGCCCATATTGAAATCTTTATACAAACAGATGATTGGAGACATTGCTATTATGAGAAATCCATGGCCAATTTTTAGCATTGCGGCTCTCACCGGAGCTGCGTGTCTGATCTATGATCACTTTTTTTCTTACGAGACCATGTGGATTGCTGTTGTGGCGATCCTTGCGCTGCTGGCTCTAGGCTTTTTCGCATATTGCAAATATGAACGCTGGCTGGCAAAGAAATTGAACCCTTACGTAGTGGCCTATCAAAGTGACCACGACCTTAAAAAATTGAAACAAGGATTGGATCGCTGGCGTTCCTGGGCATTCAGTAAACATTCCCAAAATATCATTACAGCGAACTGGTTCTCCGCTCTGCTGGAACAAAAGCACTGGACAGAAGCAGAAGAAACTTTGGAACAGTTTTTGCTTCGAGCCAAAAATACGCAGGATAAAATAGGGTATCACCTGCTTCGGGGAGATTACGCAAGAGCAATCGGAGACACCGAATTAGAGGAACAGGAACGACTTCTAAGCGAACAGCTAAAAAATCAGCTTGGAAATAAAAAGGGAGAATCAAGAGTACCCGCAAACGCCAAAGAGAGTAAATATGCTTTCTTTTGCTGGCTCTCTTTCAGCTTTGGTCTGGCACTGTTCGGAATCATCAGCAATATAGCCACCGGGGACTCAATACTCGGATCGGTTGGAGCCGGACTTTTTATTCTGGGCTTGTTCTCATTCCCAGTCTGCTTGATCTGGCTGATTCTCTGGTTGATCCGGCGCAGAAAGATTAACTATTAAAAGTCAAGTCCTAAAATGAGTGGAGGTGGTTTTCAC
>JAHHQU010000057.1 GCA_020026225.1 Phocaeicola sp.
CGCGACCCTAACCTTGGCAAGGTTATGCTCTACCAACTGAGCTATTTCCGCGTTAACGGGTGCAAATATAGAGGGTTTTAAGTTACCCACCAAACTTTTCACCCGTTTTTTTCAAAAAATTATCATTATCGACCTAACAAGGCTTTTTCCGCTACCTCAACAGTCGAAAAATCAAAGCCTGCCACCACCTGATCCATTAAATGGACAATCTGATCGTTACATAAGTTGCCGATACTTCCTTCATGGGTATGATGCACCTCTTTATCGTGAGTAAACTTACCCGCTTCAATATCAAGTCCCACTTTCTTGTAAGCATCACGGAAAGGCATCCCTTCCGCGGCCAAACGATTGACTTCCTCCACACTGAAGATAGCCATGTACTTATCATCATCCAAGATATGTTCATTCACAGAAATCTTATCCATAATGTACGTAGCCATCTGAAGGCAATCTTTCATTTCTTCGAATGCCGGAAGGAAGACCTCTTTGATTATCTGCAAATCACGGAAATACCCACAAGGCAAGTTATTCATAATCATCATAATCTGCTGAGGAAGAGCTTGAATCTTATTGCACTTGGCACGTGTAAGTTCAAATACATCAGGATTCTTCTTATGAGGCATAATGCTAGACCCAGTAGTACATTCATCAGGCAATTTTACAAAGCCGAAATTCTGACTGCTGAACATACAGGCATCATACGCCATCTTCGACAATGTTCCAGCGACAGAAGCCAGTGCAAATGCCACATTACGCTCCATCTTGCCACGTCCCATTTGGGCATATACTACATTATAATTCATGGAATCAAAGCCCAACAGACGAGTCGTCATCTCGCGGTTCAACGGGAAAGAAGAGCCATACCCCGCCGCTGACCCCAATGGGTTGCGGTTACAGACCTTATAAGCAGCCTGCAAGAAAAGCATATCATCCACCAAACTCTCAGCATACGCACCAAACCACAAGCCGAAAGAAGAAGGCATGGCTATCTGCAAATGGGTATACCCCGGCATGAGCACCTTCTTATAGCGTTCGCTTTGGGCTATCAATACGTTAAACAAATCCTCTACAGCCTCAACGATACCCTTCAACTCAGAACGCGTGAAGAGTTTCAAGTCTACTAAAATCTGATCATTTCGAGAACGTCCACTATGAATCTTCTTGCCGACATCACCCAAACGACGAGTCAGCATCAATTCCACCTGAGAATGCACATCCTCAATGCCATCTTCTATGACAAACTCTCCCTTCTCGGCCGAAGCATAAATTTTCTTCAGTTCTTCGAGCAAGATCTGGAGTTCATCGGCTGCAAGGAGTCCAATACTCTCCAACATCGTTATATGAGCCATAGACCCCATCACGTCATACTTGGCCAGGTAGAGGTCTAATTCTCGGTCGTGTCCTACTGTAAAACGGTCTATCTTCTCATTTACCTGAACACTCTTTTCCCAAAGTTTCCGTGCCATAATCAAGCGTTTAAAGAATCATAACGGAAGATTGAAAGCAGATTAGCAAACATCTCTACTCCCTCTTTACAAGGCTTGGATATCATTGGCTTCATGAAGAGACCCACATCCACACGCAAAGTAACCTTCATCTTAGCCTGAGCAGCATCTACCGGCAATATCTGAATCCACAGGTTAAAAGGTACAGGAGAATTATCAGCGCCCAGCTTCACCAACTTCAATTCTTCACGTTCCACTACTTTCAGTGTCACCGTCATTCCTTTTGCCGTGATTTCCAAAGCATCAGGACTCACCACCTTCAGAGTTACGCTTACGCCTTTGGCTTGGATTTCCATAGTATCCTCATCAAGGAAACTCATATTGAAATCCACCCCTGCACGTTGGCCTTCAAACGCTCTGGCCATCTTCTTGATGTTGTTCAAATCGGACAACACATTATATACTTGTTCCTGACTATAAGAAACGTATTTTACATTACTTTCAAATTGTACTGCCATAATAAAATAAAAAAACGGATTCCGCAGAATGCCACAATTCCTAAAGAATCATGATATTCCGTAAAATCCGTATCTGTTATAATTAAATATGATTAATTACTTTCCTGTCCAATGTGAAGGATCTTCTCTCCAAGCCTGAAGAACTGGAATATCTTCTTCCTTGATGTAATTTGTTTTCAAAGCAGCTTCAAGCACTGTGTTGTAATTAGTCAATGTAACCAATTTTACGCCTGCTTCTTTGAATGCATTAACAGAAACATCAAAGCCATATGTAAATGAAGCAATCATTCCAATAACTTCACAACCGTTGTTGCGGATAGCTTGAACAGCCTTCAAACTGCTACCACCTGTAGAAACCAAGTCTTCTACAACTACCACTTTCATTCCTGGGCGCAATTCACCTTCAATCAAGTTTTCCAAACCGTGATCTTTTGGACTTGAGCGCACATATACGAACGGCAAGTTCAATTCTTCAGCTACCAATGCGCCCTGTGCAATTGCACCTGTTGCAACACCAGCAATCGCATCTACCCCCCCGAACTGTTCAAGAACGACACGACAAATCGCCAACTTCACGAAATTACGAAGTGCAGGATAAGACAAAGTCTTACGATTGTCACAATAAATAGGGGACTTCCAGCCTGAAGCCCAAGTAAAAGGATTGGCAGGCTGAATCTTAATAGCTTTAACCTTCAGCAACTTCTCTGCGAATAATCTTTCCGATGCTTTCATAATTTTTCAAATATTCTGATAAACGTTTGTGCAAAAATAACTAAATCCATTGGGAATGGAAAAAAAATATGCATTATTTTTATAAAAAGTTGTTTATCGAATCATTTCGCATAAGCCAGTGTCACAACGCTTATCTTCACACCTTCGATAGAAGACAAACTATCAATGCAAGAAGCAGTCGTTGCTCCTGTTGTAAAAACGTCGTCGACCAAAAGTATATGCTTATGAATTAAATGATTGGAATCAGGAGTGACCCGAAACAGATGCCGAGCATTCTGCCAACGTTCAGAGCCCGATTTGTGAGTCTGCGTTGCATTGTTGTGGGTACGTATCAAGGCATCGGTCACGACAGGTATTCCGGTCAAATCAGCGATTCCTTTAGACAACCATTCGCTTTGGTTATAGCCACGCCGTTTCAGCCGGAGGGGATGCAACGGGACAGGCACTATCGCATCAATTCCGGTAAAGAATCCGGAATCAGCAAGTTCGGAAGCCAACAAATGTCCCATCTGCCGACAAAGCTCCTTCCGACCCTGATACTTCATTCCTTGCAAAATTTTCGAAACCATTCCGCCTTTCGTGTAGTAAAACAATGACGAAGCCCTGCAAACAAGCGGACTGGACCAAAGGCAACATTCCATTTCATTGCCAGGCATATCCAACGAGTGAGTCCGAGGAAGCTCCGACATGCATTGCATACAAAGCGCTCGCTCACCTGCCAATAATTTTTTTCCGCACCCCAAGCACAGACGAGGGAAAAAGAAATCACACAAATCAGTCCATAAATTCTTCATCATCGACCTGCTTAATATGCTTCAGCACCTCATCCATCAAAAAACCTTTACTCACAGCATACCGAATGAGTTTGGTATTCCTTTCGCATGCAGTAGCAGCCTTGACACTGCGATTTTTTTGTTTGAGCAATCCTGCTAGAATCTCATGATATTCCTTTTCATCAATTTCGTCCATACCCGCTTCAATATCAGCAGTCGAAACCTGCTTCATCCGCAAGACCTGCGAAATTTTCATGCGTCCCCACTGATTAAAGCGATATTTATCACGAATAAAGGCCCTGCAATAACGGGCAGTATCCAAATAGCGTTCTTTAAAAAGATGTTGCATAATACGCTCTGTCACGGCGGGTTCACCGCCCCACTGGCAAAGTTTTTTCTCCACTTCGGAAGGACAGTGTTCGGATGCAGAACAATACACTTCCGCTTTGTATTTCAATTCATCTTCTGAATATTCTTTCATGGTCGTATCGCTTTTACCATTCGGTCATTACCATAGAAATCCTTACGCAACTCCACCGAATCATATTCCAGTTCTTCCAGGAGTTCGCAAGTTTCTTTTCCATACAATTGATTGATTTCAAAATATAACATTCCTCCCGGAGCCAACAGGTGCAAGCCCAATTCAGCAATCCGCCGATAGAAGAGCAACGGATTTGAATCAGGAACAAACAAGGCTAAATCCGGTTCCCAATCCAAAACATTCCGTTCCATGGATTTCCGTTCACTTTCACCGATATACGGAGGGTTGCTGACCAGCACATCCAATTGCATAGTTGGAATATCATCGTCAAGCACATCCACCAATTCAAAGGCTATATCTACCTCATTTTTCCGGGCATTCCGTTGAGCGACTTCTAACGCTTGAGAAGAGACATCCCATGCTGCAACCTGAGGAAGAAGCATTTTCTTTGCCAAAGAAATCGGGATACACCCGCTGCCCGTTCCAATATCCAACAAGCGCACACCTTCCTGAGGATGATCGGCAACAATCCAATCGACCAACTCAGATGTTTCAGGACGAGGTATCAAGACATCCAGCGTCACTTCAAACGTCAGTCCGCAAAATGTAGCTTCACCTACAATATACTGAATCGGTTCATAGCTTTTCAACCGCATAAGAATATCCTCCGCACGGGCCAGCATTTCTGATGAAAAATTCATATCTTTGCCCGCATAGAGGTCAAGAGTTGAAAGGTGAAAAACGTCGGTTAATATCCATTTGGCAAGAGCTGCCGTTTCTGACTCGGGATAATAACCAGATAATTCTTTTCTGATATGAGTATAATAAGGATGCATAATATGCAAAAATAAAAAAAAAACATCACATTATGACAAAGGATGAAAAATATATAAGAAGGTGCATTGAATTAGCTTCAAACGGATTATGCAATGCGGCGCCCAACCCCATGGTAGGAGCTGCCATTGTATACCAAGACCGAATTATAGGCGAAGGATACCATGCCCGCTGTGGAGAAGGACATGCTGAAGTCAATGCTATAGCCTCCGTAAAAGAACGTGAATTATTAAAAGACGCCACTATTTATGTCAGTCTAGAGCCATGCTCTCACTACGGGAAAACGCCTCCTTGCGCCGATCTGATAATCCGAACAGGCATTCCACGAGTCGTAATAGGTTGTGTCGATCCTTTTTCACAAGTATCAGGACGCGGAGTCCAAAAGCTTCGTGACGCAGGAGTTGAAGTTAAAGTGGGGGTTTTAGAAGCCGAATGCAAAAACCTAATCCGCCGTTTCGTGACCTTCAACACCCAAAAACGTCCTTACATCACACTCAAATGGGCCCAGTCGGCTGACGGATACATCGATATCCTGCGCACTGAAGGAAAACCTGTCGTTCTTTCCACCCCCATCACTTCCTCTTTCGTACACAAGCAACGTGCCGAACATAAAGCAATCCTAGTAGGACGTAAAACCGCCTTGCTGGACAACCCTTCGCTGACTACAAGAAACTGGTATGGAAAGAATCCACTCCGTCTGGTCATCGACAAAGACCTTACTCTACCCTCCACCTTGAAACTGTTTGACAAGTCAGTTCCAACAATCGTCTTCACCTCGAAAGAGAAAGAAGCACAAGACAACCTTATATATGTAACGTTAGATTTTTCAGCCGACATTCTTCCTCAGATCTTGGACGAACTATATAAAAGAAAAATCCAGTCACTCATGGTCGAAGGAGGAAGCGTTTTGCTGCAATCTTTCATTGATGCAGGAATATGGGATGAGATTTTTGTAGAACACGCTGCGAAAGTATTGGGAAATGGAGTAAAAGCCGCAACTTTACCTTCTAATTTAACTGTTAAATACGAGGAAAAAGACGGAGTTTTAATCTGCCATTACTATCAATAGTCTCATTTTTATTATCAAAAGCTAATAAAAAAGCAAAGTTTATCCCTAATTTTATATAAATCTTGGTGCAAATCTTCTATAACGAAAAAAAACTTCCTACTTTTGCAATCTATAACAAAAGACTCATTAACAAATGAAAATAAAGTTTTTGCCATTTTGGGTTGGCGGTATACTCTCAACCTCTGCATTTTTTTCTTCTTGTCTTGACAATGAAATACAAACTTACGTGTTTCCAGAAGAAACTAGTATCAGCTCATTTTCTATCGGAACAGTCAGTGTAGAAAGACCGGGAAAAGATTCTTTGGGAAAAGATACAATCTTTATTGATACTATCAATTGCGAAAGATATCCATTCAGCATTGACCAGCTTACTCGAACCATTGAAAACAAGGATTCTCTACCTGTAGGTTCTAACGTGAGCAAAGTACAGACCAAAATCTCAGCTGATACAGAAATGATTACCTATGTTAGAAAATCCAGCACAGGAGAAGATAAAGATACCATTTGGACACCTCAAGATTCAATTGACTTTACAAAACCTGTCTATTTCACCATTCATTCAAGAGGAGGACATGCAGGAAGAGCCTATAAAGTGACTGTTAATGTACACAAACAGCATCCTAATGTTTTAGCATGGAGTCACTTTGTAAACACAAATTTTGCATCAAAAGGTTTGACCAAACAGAAAACTGTGGTTCTCAACCAGCGAATCTACGTATTTGGCATCAACAGTGAAGGAACTCCTGTAGCAGAATCAATGCCTGTCAGTGACGGCAAAATTTCTACATGGGAATTGGCAGCTACACTGCCTGCAAATACAGTAACTTATTCTGCACAGGCATGGAAAGGAAACGTATATTTCGTAGCTGACAAGAAATTATACAAGTTGACAACAGACGGTTCTACAGTTCAAGTCGGAAATCTCGCCAACTTGAAGAACTTAGCAGGAACCGGCAAAACGACAGCTGCGACAGAAGTATTATTCGCATTGAACGAAAACCAGAAGATCGTTGCTCTCGATGAAAACGGCAACAAGGTTTCTAATACAGAGTTAGAGTTCATTGGCAACCAAACATTTGAAACCGACCGCTTATCTAGTGTGACTTATCCGGCACGCCACAACGCTTCGCTCACACGAACTTTGGTAATGAGCAACAACCCTCATACCGCAGCAAGCGATACAACGGCGTACCTATATAATTATACAACCAACGATACCAAATGGAATAAATACACCATGGTAAATCCGAAGGTATGTCCAAACTTGGAAAATATTTCATTGATTTATTATGACAACAAGCTCTATGCTTTCGGCGGTGGACTTGAATCAATGAAAATCAAGCCTTTTGAAGCGTTCTATTGTTCTACAGACAATGGACTCACTTGGATAAAGGTTCTGAAAGACATGACGTTTCCTAAAGAAGAATCAGAAGGGAATCATAAATTACTTCCATTTGCTAACTATTATACAGCCAATGAAGAAGGAAGCTATTCAACTGTAGTAGACACCGACAAGTTCATCTGGCTAATTTGGAAAGATGGAAGCATGACAAGAGGACGTATCAACCGTTTAGGTTTCGCCCCAAAATGGTAAATTAACGATATAAACAAGAAACATGCAATATAAAGACCATATCGATATGAATCGGCTTCCGGCTCATGTAGCCATTATCATGGATGGTAACGGACGATGGGCTAAGGAACGTGGATGCATCCGTACTTTCGGACACCAGGTTGGTGCTGAAACCGTACACAAAACTGTAGAAACCGCAGCCAGGTTAGGTATCAAATACCTGACTTTGTATACTTTCTCAACAGAGAACTGGAACAGACCCGAAGCTGAAGTGAGTGCCTTGATGAATCTGCTCATGGACCAGATTGAGGAAGAGACTTTTATGAAGAACAATATCCAATTCAACATCATCGGTCAGATGGAGCGACTTCCACAAGCTGTACGCAAACGATTGGAACTATGTATCGAAAGGACATCGGTCAACACAGGGATGTGCTTGACACTTGCTTTAAGTTATTCTTCCAAATGGGAATTGACAAAAGCGATGCAACAGATTGCTGAAGAAGTTGCAAATCAGGAACTGAACCCCGAAGACATTACCGATGAAACCATCGCACAGCATCTCGCTACGAAAGACACGCCCGATCCGGAATTGTTAATCCGCACCGGAGGCGAACTTCGTTTAAGCAACTACCTGCTTTGGCAGTGTGCTTACTCAGAGTTGTACTTCTGCGATACATATTGGCCCGACTTCAACGAAGAAGAGTTTTATAAAGCAATCTGTGATTATCAAACAAGAGAACGCCGTTTTGGCAAAACTAGTGAACAATTATAACCTATAACAATGTATTACCGTCTATTAACTATACTGCTGATAACAACTAGCTTGTCCGCTTTTACGGTCAACGGACAAGCTCAGGATCTGCCTACCGAAGATAAGAAGCCAGTCATCCTTTATAACGGTTCTCCCAAGAAATACGAGATTGCCGACATTAAAGTTACAGGAGTCAAGAATTATGAAGATTACGTATTGATTGGCATTTCCGGCCTCGCTGTGGGACAGACTATTACTGTTCCAGGAGATGATGTGACCTCAGCCATCAAAAAGTATTGGAAACATGGATTATTCTCAGATGTGAAGATCTCTGCAGAAAAAATTGACGGAAACAAGATTTATTTGCTGATTCAGCTCCGCCAACGTCCACGTATCGCCGACATCGTATTCCATGGTGTCAAGAAGAGTGAACGCGAAGATCTTCAGGCAAAGTTGGGACTGGTGAAAGGAAGCCAGATTACCCCTAACTTGATAGACCGTGCCAAAATCCTCATCAAGAAACATTTCGATGAAAAAGGATTTAAAAATGCTGAAGTGAATATCGTTGAACGTGAAAACCCCGCTAACGAAGAACAAGTATTCGTGGATGTCAACATTGACAAGAAGGGGAAAATCAAAGTTCATCAAATCACCATCGAAGGCAACCAGATACTTTCGGACAAGAAGTTGAAACGCGTCATGAAGAAGACCAATGAAAAAGGAAAGTTGGTCAACTTGTTCCGTGCTAAAAAATTCATTGACGAAAAATATCAGGAAGACAAACAACTTATCATCGACAAATATAACGAATTAGGTTATCGTGACGCACAGATTGTAGAAGATAGCATTTCATCGTATGATGACAAGAGCGTCAACGTCTTCATGAAAATCTACGAAGGTGACAAGTATTTCTTGAGAAACATCACTTGGGTAGGTAATACGGTTTACCCTTCAGACCTGTTGGCTGAAAAACTGCAAATGAAACGAGGTGACGTATACAACCAGAAATTGTTGAACGACCGTATCACCGGCGATGAAGATGCTATTGGTAACGATTATTACAACCATGGTTACGTATTCTACAGCCTTGACCCGGTAGAAGTAAATATTGACGGTGACTCTATCGACTTGGAAATGCGTATCACAGAAGGTCCTCAGGCAACGATCAGCCATGTACGTATCAACGGTAATGACCGCTTGTATGAAAACATTGTACGTCGTGAATTGAGAACCCGTCCAGGAGACCTTTTCAGTAAAGAAGCCTTAGAGCGTTCTTATCGTGAAATCGCACAGATGGGACACTTCAACCCTGAAAATATCAAAGTAGATCCTCGTCCGGATATTCAATCGGGTACGGTAGATATCAACTGGGATTTGGAATCAAAAGCGAACGACCAGATTGAGTTCTCTGCAGGTTGGGGACAAACCGGTGTAATCGGTAAATTGAGTTTGAAGTTCACCAACTTCTCATTTGCCAACCTTTTCCGCAAGAACAAGAACTACCGCGGTATCCTTCCTCAAGGCGATGGACAGACATTGACCATCAGTGGACAGACCAACGGTAGATATTATCAGTCATACAACGTTTCATTCTTCGACCCTTGGTTTGGAGGAAAGCGTCCTAACTCGTTCTCTGTATCTGGATTCTATTCAAAACAGACCGACGTGAGCAGCCAGTATTACAACCAGGCCTTCATGAACAACTTCTACAACATGGGAATGGGCTATATGGGCGGATATAATGGCTATATGGGCAACTATGAAGCAGCTTACGACCCGAACAAATCCATTCAGATGTTCGGCTTCAGCGTAGGATTCGGTAAACGTCTAAGATGGCCGGACGACTACTTCACCTTGTCTGCTGAGTTGTCATACCAACGATTCATCTTGAAGAACTGGAGCTACCTGTATATCAAGTTGAACAACGGACAATACATGAACACCGGTAACTGTAACAACTTCAGCGTCGGATTCACATTAGCCCGTAATTCTACAGATAACCCTATCTTCCCAAGATACGGTTCTGACTTCAGTGCATCAGTTTCATTCACGCCACCATATTCATGGTTCAGCAAGAGAGACTATGCTACTTATGGCAAAGACAATTACGATGATGCAGCCAAAGTTTATCGTTGGATAGAGTACCACAAATGGAAACTGAAAGCTAAAACATATACAGCTTTGCTGCCAATCAAGAAGTGTCCGGTAATTATGACCCGTACCGAATTAGGAGTATTAGGTCATTACAACAAATACAAACGTTCACCATTTGAAACCTTCTACGTAGGAGGTGACGGTATGACCGGTTATAGCTACAATTACGCATCAGAAACGATTGCACTCCGCGGTTATGAGAACGGAGCCTTGACCCCTTACGGTAGTGAAGGATACGCTTATGTTCGTTTAGGTGCAGAACTCCGCTACCCATTGATGCTGGAAAATACAACCAGTATCTATGCTTTAGGATTTGTAGAAGCCGGTAATGCTTGGAATGACGTAAAAGACTTCAACCCGTTCAGTTTGAAACGTTCAGCCGGTGTGGGTGTACGTATCTTCTTGCCGATGGTTGGTATGATGGGTATTGACTGGGCTTACGGTTTTGACAAGATTAACGGTTCACACCAGTATAGCGGTAGCCGCATTCACTTTATCATCGGACAGGAATTCTAAGCACCGGAAAAGTGAAGTACAAAAATTAAAAACTATTAAAAAAAGGAAGAAATTATGAAAAAGATGTTCCTCTCATTGTTGCTCATCATGACAACAATCCTTTCAGCTCAAGCACAAAAGTTCGCATTGGTTGACATGGAATATATCTTGAAACGGATTCCTGCCTACGAACAAGCCAATAGAGAAATAGAATCACTTTCCAAACAATGGCAAAGTGCTATTGAAGCAAAAGCAAATGAAGCGAAGGCACTTTACGAGGCTTACCAAAAAACTTCCGAAAGAATGTCGGCTTCACAAAAAGTTGCCAAAGAAGAACAAATTATAAAGAAAGAAAAAGAAGCTGCAGAATTGCGTAAAGAATACTTCGGACCAGAAGGAAAGTTCATGCAAAAGCGTCAAGAACTGATTGCACCCATTCAAGATGCTATCTATAACGCTGTAAAGAGTATTGCTACGAGAGAAAACTACGATGCCGTGATTGACAGGGCATCGGCACAAAGCATGATTTTCGCATCACCTCGTATCGATATAAGCAATGATGTACTTTTGAAATTAGGTTATTCAAAATAATTTTATACATTTGCAACCGAAACCTCTTTTTATAGAGATTTACAACCCATGAATTAATAAGAAAATAATAGAATTTACAACTATGATGAAGAAAATTGCTTTATTACTATTGCTCGTTCTACCTATGAGCTTGTTTGCACAGAAGTTCGCATACTTCAAGTCTGAATCTATCATTCCTGTAATGCCTGAATTCGCAAAGGCTCAGAAGGACATCGAAGTTCAGCGTGCTCAATATGAAGATGAAATCAAACGCTACCAAGAAGAATTCAATAAGAAATTCGCTGCTTTCCAGCAGGAACAGAAAACCCTTCCACAAAATATTTTGGAACGTCGTCAGAAAGAATTGCAGGAATTGTCTGACAAAGTAATCCAGTTCCAGCAGGATGCTCAGCAGCAGCTCCAGAAAATCTATGCTGACATGATGAGCCCTATTTATGAAAAGATGGAAAAAGCGGTAAAGACTGTAGGTAAAGCTGGTGCTTATACCATGGTATTCGACCTGAACCGTACAGACATCCCTTACATTGATGAAACTCAGACTAAAGATATCACCAACGATATCAAAACAAACTTGGGTGTCAGCTTGACCGCAGTTCCTTACAACCCTGCACAGGCTGCTGGCGGTCTTAAATAAGAGACCGGTCTTTTGATAAAGACTTTGTCGACGGAATTTATTAATCTCCTATACGAAGTGAAGAATCTTGTGATTAAGCCGATTCTTCACTTTTTTTATGGTACTAACTTATAAATACATCTGATATAATGTCGAATCTTGCCAATCCTTATACAGGGCCTATCGGTGTGTTTGACTCAGGATATGGAGGCTTGACCATCTTGAACAATATCCGACGCTCATTGCCTGATTACGATTTTTATTACTTGGGCGACAATGCACGTACCCCTTATGGATCACGTTCATTTGAAGTAGTTTATGAGTTTACACTTCAAGCGGTACGCAAACTCTTCGAATTGGGATGTCCTCTTGTTATTTTGGGATGCAATACAGCTTCTGCAAAGGCTTTGCGAACCATCCAACAGAAAGACCTCCCTTATCTGGACCCTACCCGCCGTGTTTTAGGTGTCATCCGCCCTACAGCCGAATGTATCGGTGCACTGACAGAAAGCCGCCACATCGGTGTGCTGGCTACCGCTGGAACCATCAAATCAGATTCCTATCCGCTGGAAGTCCATAAGCTCTTTCCCGACATCCAAGTCACAGGAGTGCCATGCCCTATGTGGGTCCCATTGGTAGAAAACAACGAATTCAATTCAGAAGGTGCCGATTATTTTGTGAAGAAATACATTCATACTTTACTTGAGAAAGACCCGCTGATTGACACGATAATTTTAGGATGTACCCATTATCCTCTTCTGTACGACAAGATCAGGCAGTTCACCCCCTCCCACATTCATTTAGTGGCTCAAGGTGAGTACGTAGCCAACAGCTTGACTGATTACCTCAAACGGCATCCAGAAATCGATTCACGGTGTTCTAAACACGGCAGAACCGGTTTCTTCACCACTGAGTCTACAGAAAAGTTCCGAGAATCAGCATCCATCTTTCTTAAAGATGAAATCGATGTCAAAAATATCATTCTCGAATAAAACCATTTCAACCGATTTCATCACTGCAGCGTATGTCTGTGGTGATGGATTTTTTATTGAAAGGGATTCACTAGTGTCTCTTAAGTTATGTTAATCGAATTCAAAATCAAAAGTCAATTGAC
>JAHHQU010000058.1 GCA_020026225.1 Phocaeicola sp.
AGAACGATTGACACACAGCTTGCATTATTCTGAATTCGTCGAACTCACGTTAATGACCTATATCAGCAGTGAAAAATGACGGATTGATTTGTTTTGCATTCGATAGAATGCAGGTGTAAAAAAGGCGTGTGAACCTCATGGTTCACACGCCTGATAATAGGATGAGCCTTAAAGGCCATGTTTCAATTTATTGTGGACGGCTATATCCTTGTTTTTTCAACTGCTGGATAAGTCCGGTCAGCTCTTCTACCTTTGCTTTTTCTTTCAAGTACAAGTTGTTTCTTTCCTGTGCATCTTCGCTCAAGTGGTAGAGCTGTCCTTTCGGACCGTTCTTGACAGGCTTCAATTCGTAAGGAGCCGTAAAGCCGCCTGAACCCAAGCAATCAATGTATTTCCAGTCTCCTTTCTTGATGGCAAGTTTGTTGGAGCCTGACAAATAAAGAATATGGTCGCGGGTAGGAGTGTTCAAATCACCGTCAAGAATAGACTTGAAGCTGAAGCTGTCTTCTGCCTGTCCCTTGACCAACTTCTGACCGGTCATGTCGGCCAGCGTAGCGTAGATGTCAATCAGACCGACGGTCTGCTGGCATACAGTTCCGCCTTGTGTATGTCCTGGCCAGTGTACAATCAAAGGTACATGGTGTCCACCTTCGTAGGCATCCCCTTTCTGTCCGCGGCAGTTTGCACTGCTGTTATGACCGTATTGTTGGATATCTTCTTCTGTCCATGCGGCACCGTTGTCGCTGGCAAAGATTACAATGGTATTATCTTCGATGCCTAATTCTTTCAATTTGTCGTTGACACGTTTTACAGCATTGTCGATGTCGGCAATGAAGTCGCTGTAAGTTCCCAGTTCGGTAGTGCCTTTGGTTTCTTTAGATGCCATCCAAGGAGTGTGTGGTCCGGTCAGTGGCAAGTAAAGGAAGAATGGCTTTTTCTTCTTGCGACCTTCGCGGTCAATGAAGTTCAGTCCTTCGTTGATGATGGTGCTCAAGCAGTCTTCAAATTTGAAGGAACGGGACATTTCACCGTTACGCCACCATACTCCACGTTCCCAATAGATGTCATCGTTGTTTGTATGTCGGCGGTCCCAAGCAAATTCTGTATCGGCCAAAGTATGAGGATAGGCATCGGCTGTAAGAATCATATCGGAGTCTACCACCTTGTCGTTTTTCACGAATGCATAAGGAGGCATATCCAGTGAAGCCGGAAGAATGAAAGAATAGTCGAATCCCAATTCTGTAGGTGGACGGTTGACACGTGCTGCAAAATCTACATTGGTCACTCCGAATTTCTTAGGAGTAAGAATCTGGGGCTTGTTGGGATCTTTCAGTTGCCAGTCCAGTCCCAAATGCCATTTACCGATGCATGCTGTGGTATAACCGGCATTTTGCATCATGTTTCCGATAGTCAGTCGGCCTTCATTGATGCAGGGACCGAGGTATCCCCAATAATTTCTTTCTGGAGGAGTGGCACGGAACTGGTATTGTCCGGTTACCAGACCATAGCGTGATGGGCCACTGAGTGCACCTGCTGAGTGGGCATCGGTAAAACGGAGACCCTGCTGTGCCAATGCGTCTATAGCAGGCGTTTGGATGCGGCCGCTTGGATTGTTGCATTTTACGTCCCCGTATCCCATGTCATCGGCTAAAATGATGACCACGTTGGGCTGGCTTTGTGCCAGGAGAGTGGGAACATAGAGTAAGCCAGTGGCCAATAAGGAGATATTTTTCTTCATAGTTTATTCGATTTTTTTCAAGAGCAGATGCTTGCAAGACTGCAAAGGCTCTGCTGGGAAGTTCTTTCAATTATTTTACCACTTCTTTACCAAGGTCAATCCAGTTCAGGATGCCTTTGTCGAGATTGTATACCTTGTATCCTTTTTTTGTCAAGATACTGGCAGCTTTGCGACTTCTTCTGCCGCTTTTGCAATATACGGCAACTGGTCTTTCTTTTTCCAGCAAGTCGTCGGCCTGTGCCGAGAAGTTCTCATCGCTTACGTTGATGTTGGTGCTGCCTGCGATGTGGCCGGCACTGTATTCTACCGGGGTGCGGGCATCCAAGCATTGAACTTTTTCGTCAAGAATCAGTTCCTGGAATTCATCGGCCGAGAGATTCTTGAAGTCCTCTTTCGGTGCGCTGCTGCATGCGAACAAGCCCCATAAAGCAAAGCACACGAAAAACATGAAATAGGTACTTTTAGCTAACATAATTGGATAAGTTTAATAGTTGAATTCTTTGATGATTTTTCCTTCTTTATAGGTGTTCAGCTCGAGCTGTACTTTGTCTCCTTTCTGCAGTGCGTAGGCCCAAAGGGGAATGGAAGCGTAAAACTTTTGTGTGAAGGCCTCATAATCCTTTTCACGGTCGTGATGCAGGAGAAACCGCAAGGTACGTGAGCCGTCGGGATGGATTTGAATGCCTTGGTCGATAAAGTTTAGGGAGTGCCGGTGGTTCTTCACTTGTATCAGCAGAATCATGTTGAGGTATCTTTCAGACATCCACATGCTTTGAATATCTACGGGGTCTGTTTTCACTTCGCCGCCAAGATTGGATGCAGGTACGGGGATAGGAGAAAAGACCGAATAGATGGAATAGATGCGTATGTTTTGGGAGCCTTCTCCCAAACGTTGGTAGATGGAAAGAGCCCGATAAGTCGTATCGGCCTTGAGTTGATAGTCTTCGGGTGACTCGCTGATAGTAAAGGACTGGTCATAATCGGTAAGCAAGAGAGCTGGTTTCCCGTTCGGACCTGTTTTCACTTCACAAAACTCTGTAACGGCATCAGGATAAACATAATCTTCTTTGCATGCTCCCAAAATGAGCATGCAAAGAAGTAGGAAGAAAGTCACTAACCGATTCATTCGTTCATTGCTTTCTTATGGTTGATAGCCGGATTAGCATACATGGTAAGCAGGCACTGACGCAAGAACGCTTCATCTTTGTTCGGCAAATCGATGAGGCTGAGCTTTTGTTGCAAGTAGCCATTGAAGCGGGCTACATCTTCTTCCGTATAGTTGCCGGCATATTCTTGTGTACCGCTCAACAGGTCGCAAGCGATATAGTTTCCAGGATACAGTCGGTAGTTCTTATGGATATGCTTGTCGATGATTTCCGAAACCTTGCTGAAGATAGTTGTCTTAGGAAGTTCACGCAAGGCTTCCAGTTCGTCATTGATGCACGGTGCCGCTTGAAAATGGATGCGTCCTTTGTATCCGAAGATTCCGGTCTGCATATTAATCAAGTCGTCTTCCTTGCTTTTCTTGAATCCTTCAACGTCGCGTTTCTGCTGCATTTCCTTGGCCTTCAGGAAGTCGCAAGGGTCATATTCGTAAGAAAGTGACAGCGGAACAATATTCAATTCTTTCAGACGGTCGATGATATGACCTTCTCCTCCCATAGCCAGCATCTTCAAGACACTGTCCTGCGTATGGTCGTTGGAATCTTTCGCTCTGCCTTCACGCTGTGCAATCCAGAGGTTCTCCTTTTTTTCGCGGATGGCAAAATGCATGTAGCGCGACATGCGTGCAGAAGATTCCAGCATCTGACGCATGCTTAAAGCACGCTGTACGATGAAGGACTTGTTTACGCACACCAGCTTCTTAATCCACGGATGAATCAACAGATTGTCACCGATGGCGATTTCTACAGTAGTAGGAAATCCCTGTTCGAGAAGACCGACAGAAAGAAAGCCGGAATCGAGTACGATGTCGCGGTGGTTGGAAATGAACGTATAGCTTTTGTTCTTGTCGGACAAGTTCGTACATTCAAAATCAAAGCCGTCACTTTTCTTCTTTAATAAATTTTGGAGCAATCCGTAGCAGAATTTTTTCTGTACGTCCAAACTGGTTTTGCACTGGCGCAACTGAGCTGCCAATATTTCAAAAGGGACGTCGGGTATTACTTGCTTGATGACTGCCTGAAAATCAGGGTCAGCAATCAACTCCTCGAAGACCTGAGGAAGTTCCTCGGGGGTATAAGGACGAATTTCGTCAAATTCAGCTGGGATATTCATGGTAATTATTATTTAGGTTATCGATTTCTGATGATTTATGCAAAGTGGTCTTCAATGATATCGGTCATTACGTCCTTGATATCCAGACCTGCGGCACGAACTTGCTGTGGAATGAAGCTGGTAGCTGTCATACCTGGAGTCGTGTTGATTTCAAGCATGTTGATTTTATCACCTTCTGTAATGATATAGTCTACACGCACAATACCTTTGCATCCTAAGATGTCGTAAATGGCAGAAGTCAGCTTCTGTACACGGTCGGTCAGTTCTGGGCTGAGGCGTGCAGGAGTGATTTCGTCTACTTCACCTTTATATTTCGCATTATAGTCAAAGAATTCGTTTTTGCTCACCACTTCGGTAATTGGGAATATGACTGAACTCTTTTTAGTCTTGTAGCATCCGTTGGCCAATTCGATACCGTCCATGAAGGCTTCAATCATCACGTCGTCTGATTCTTGGAAAGCTTCTTCAAGGGCTGGTTTGATTTGTTCGCGAGTCTTCACCTTGGTAACGCCGAAGCTGGAACCGCTGGCATTAGGCTTGATGAAACAAGGAAGACCGATTTTTTCAATTACTTCGTCTTCGCTGATACTGTGAGCCTTGTTGACCAGCATGGATTCTGCCACACGGATTCCAAAGGTTTTCAAGTATTGGTTCACTGTGAACTTGCTGAAAGTCAATGCAGAAACCAATACGTCACAAGTAGAGTACGGGATTCCCATCAGTTCGAAATATCCTTGGAGAATACCATTTTCTCCTGGAGTGCCGTGAATGGTGATGTAGGCGAAGTCAGGAATGATTTTCGTTCCATGATCCATGAAGCTGAAATCATTCTTGTCGATGGGGCTGTAAGAGCCGTCGGCGAGGACTGCTTTCCATCCGCCTTTGCGTGAAAGTTCTACAATGTATAAGTTATATTTCTCTTTGTCAATGAAAGAGTAGATTCCTTTGGCACTATTGAGGGATACTCCAAATTCAGATGAGTCACCTCCAGCTATAATAGCTACGGTACGTTTCATAATTATTCTTCTCTGTTACTAATATAAGTTCTCCAACGTTCGATGAGGTTGGTCATGTCGTCAGGCAATTCAGAGGTGAAGAACATTTCTTCTCCTGTATGGGGATGTACGAATCCCAATGTCTTGGCATGAAGAGCCTGTCTCGGACAGATGTCGAAACAGTTGTTTACAAATTGTTTGTATTTACTAAAATGGGTTCCTTTTAAGATTTCGTTTCCACCGTAGCGTTCGTCATTGAAGAGAACGTGTCCGATGTGTTTCATGTGTACGCGAATCTGGTGGGTACGTCCTGTTTCTAAAACGCATTTCACCAAGGTGACGTATCCCAGACGTTCCAGTACCTGATAGTGGGTTACGGCATATTTGCCTTGGTCGTCCGGTACCACGGCCATCTGCATCCGGTCGCGAGGATTGCGTCCGATGTTGCCTACTACGGTTCCTTCGTTTTCATCGATAAGTCCCCAAACCAGTGCGTTATATTCTCGTTTGGTGGTCTTGTTGAAGAACTGGAGTCCGAGTTTGGTCTTGGCGTCGGGTGTCTTTGCTACGACAAGCAAGCCTGAGGTGTCTTTGTCGATACGGTGAACCAATCCGACCTGTGGGTCATTCGGGTCGTAGCTGGGTACATTCTTCAAATGCCATGCGATGGCATTGACCAAGGTGCCGTGATAGTTTCCGCATCCCGGGTGTACTACGAGTCCGGCAGGCTTGTTGATTACCATGAGGTAATCATCTTCATAAACGATATCCAGTGGAATGTCTTCTGCGATAATCTCATTGTCATAATGTGGCCGATCAAGCATGACGGTCAGCACATCGAGTGGCTTGACCTTGTAGCTGCTCTTTACCGGTTTTCCATTGGCCATGATGAAACCGGCGTCTGCTGCGTTCTGGATGCGGTTTCTTGACGAATTGACGATGCGTTCAAACAGGTACTTGTCCACACGTACGGGAGCCTGTCCCTTATCTACAACAACTCGGAAGTGTTCATATAGTTCGGGAGTACCTTCCGCCGCTTCAATGTCGTCTAAATTATCGTCTAAATCTTCTATATAGTCTTCAGTCATTCTGTTCAGATTGATTGTCTTAAGTGTAAGAGTGATTAAAACCAAGAATGGTCAACTTCTGCTTCTTCTTCGTTTCCTGTGATCGGGCTTCCTGAGATGACGGTAGAATCCATGGACAGTGAATCTCTTAAATGCGTGTTTCCTACGCAGAGAGTCAACAAGGCTTCACGAGGAATCTTTTCACCGCTCTGCAGACTCTTTCCTTTGTATTTGATGCCATACACCCAGTCTTGTTCTCCTGCGATGAATTCGGGCTCAGTCAGTTTGAATCCGATGGACTTCAACTTGGCTACAGCCTGACGCATGGAACTGTTGTCAATCAAGTCGGGAAGGTTGATGAGAGGAACCGAACTTGTGGTAACGGTCAAGTAAACCATTCGGCCTTCTTTGACTCTTGAACCGGCTTTAGGGGTTTGGTCGAGAACGATTCCGGCACGAGCTCCCTTTACATACGTAGAGTCTACTATGGTAGCATGGACAAACTGGCTTTCCAATAAATGGTTGGCTTCTTGGATGGTTTTGTCTTTGACGTTAGGTACTACGTATGATTCGCCATGGTGGGTATATACGTCTAACCAATGAAGAGTTCCGTAGCATACTCCAAAAAGGACAACAATCATGAGAATCAAGTTAATCCAGAAGAAACGGTTGCTCTTGAATGAGAAAAAGTCTTTCAGTGTTACCATATTAATAATATATATACATTAATGCAGCAAAGATACGATTTTTCTGTAAAAACAAGATTGGTAAAGATAAAGAAAAAGCCGCAAAAGAACTGCGAGCAGTCCTTTGCGGCTTTTTACTTAATTCTTATTCCAAAGCTTGGCTTATGCCTTCACTCCGTTGTATTCGTCAGAAATAGTTAATTTCTTGCGACCTTTAGCACGACGTGCAGCCAATACTCGGCGACCGTTAGCAGTTGCCATTCTTTCACGGAAACCGTGTTTGTTTTTTCTCTTTCTGTTAGAGGGTTGGAATGTTCTTTTCATTTTCGTATATACTATTTATGTTATTATTCTATGTGTTCGGGCTGCAAAATTAGTGACTTTTTTTAAATAAACAAAGGGCTAAGTCATTTTTACACAAATCTTTTTGTGTTTTTTGATGAATTAGATTAATTTTGCACTCGAAAAGAAATTGAAAATCAATAATTACATACTAATATAAAGATTTCAAGTTATGATTAATGCTCAAGACATTAAAATTGGAACCGCTATCCGTATGGATGGCAAATTGTATTTCTGTATTGACTTCCTGCATGTAAAACCAGGTAAGGGTAATACATTTATGCGTACTAAATTGAAAGACGTTGTAGACGGTTACGTTTTGGAACGTCGTTTTAATATCGGTGAAAAATTGGAAGATGTACGTGTTGAACGTCGTCCTTATCAGTTCCTTTACAAAGAAGGAGATGATTTTATTTTCATGAACCAGGAAACTTACGAACAAGTTCCTATCGCTAAAGAATTGATTACTGGCGTTGATTTCATGAAAGAAGAAATGGTAGTTGACGTTGTTTCTGACGCTTCTACTGAAACTATCTTGTTTGCTGAAATGCCTGTTAAAGTTCAGTTGAAGGTTACTTATACAGAACCGGGCTTGAAGGGTGATACAGCTACTAATGCATTGAAACCTGCTACTGTTGAAACAGGTGCTACTGTACGTGTTCCTTTGTTCGTTAACACAGACGAAATCATCGAAGTAGACACACGTGACGGTTCTTACGTAGGTCGTGTACGTTAATTGGAAAAGTAGGGAATGGGGCTGTTTGGTCCTGACCGTACTTTTAGCATAGTATTTTAAAGGCGGATGAAACGATTTTTTTCGTTTCATCCGCTTTTTTTGTGTAGTTTTGTATCGCAAACTATAATCTTAATACTCTCTATGCGCTATTCTGTAGTCATTCCCGTATATAATCGTCCGGATGAAGTAGATGAACTTCTTCAGAGTCTTACTCTCCAGACTTTCCGTGATTTCGAAGTTGTCATTGTGGAAGATGGTTCTTCTCTTCCTTGCCAAGGAGTGGTGGAGAAATACCGAGATGTACTGAACGTACATTATTATACCAAGCCGAATTCAGGACCGGGACAGACGCGTAACTATGCGGCTGAACGGAGCAACGGGGAGTATCTCTTGATTCTTGATTCAGATTGTATTCTTCCTCCTGGTTACCTGCAGGCGGTAGAGGAGGAACTGCAGAGAAAGCCTGCGGAGGCATTTGGCGGTCCTGACCGGGCCCATGAATCATTTACACCGGTTCAGAAGGCAATCAATTATGCAATGACCTCTTTCTTTACCACTGGTGGCATTCGTGGCGGTAAAAAGAAAATGGACAAATTCTATCCCCGCAGCTTCAATATGGGGGTCCGTGCGGATGTATACAAGCAGTTGGGTGGATTCTCGAGGATGCGTTTCGGTGAAGATATTGATTTCAGTATCCGTATCTTCAAGGCGGGATGTCATTGTTGCCTGTTTCCTGAAGCATGGGTATGGCATAAGCGTCGTACCGATTTCAGGAAATTCTTTAAACAAGTGCATAATTCTGGCATCGCTCGAATCAATTTGTATAAGAAATATCCAGAGTCGCTGAAATTGGTACATCTCCTTCCGGCTGTGTTTACGGCAGGGGTAACTTGTTTGCTGTTGCTGGTTCTTCTTTCAGGACTGCTGGGTTCTCGTCTCTTGCTGTTTTTGGGAGTCGTTCCCTTGCTTTTGTTTGCTTTGGTTATTTTCTTGGATTCGTCTTTGCAAAATAAAAGTCCGAAAATAGGTCTGCTTTCAGTGATTGCTGCGTTTATACAGTTGACGGGGTATGGAACCGGATTCCTCCGTGCGTGGTGGAAACGCTGTGTATTAGGTAAAGATTCCTTCTCCGCATTTGAGAAGAATTTTTATCAATGAAAGAAAAACTGAAGATCAATGAGTGGGCCGAAGAAGACCGCCCACGTGAAAAAGTGATGCTGCAAGGCGTTTCTGCTTTGAGCAATGCTGAATTATTGGCCATTTTGATTGGTTCGGGCAATCAAGAGGATACTGCTGTGGAACTGATGCGGAAGGTGCTGGACGGTTATCACCAGAGCTTGAGTGATTTGGGCAAGGCGACGGTGGAGGATTTATGCCGTTATAAAGGTATCGGCCCTGCTAAGGCGGTGACGATTCTGGCGGCTTCTGAATTGGGGAGACGCAGAAAGGAGGAAGGACCTCGTGAGCGGTTGCAGATTCGGAATTCGGAACATATTTATCAGTATTTTTATCCTTTGATGTGTGATTTGCCGATAGAGGAGTGTTGGGTAATGCTCTTGAACCAGGCTTCCAAGGTAATACAGGCAATAAAGATCAGTGCGGGAGGATTGGCTTCTACACAGGTAGACATCCGATGCATCCTGCGAGAGGCTTTGTTGAAAAGGGCTACCTCGCTTATCTTGTGTCATAATCATCCTTCCGGCAATATTCATCCGAGCGGGGATGACGACCGGCTTACCCAGTCGCTTTTTCAGGCGGCCAAGGTAATGAATATCCGTATGCTGGATCATGTAATTGTGACTGACGGGGCATATTATAGTTATGCCGATGAGGGACGTATCTGATTGTTGGCGGAAACAGGTGCACGGCTTCTTGATTCGGGTGATGGAAATAGGGCAAAAGCTGGCGATAACTTGGGTATTTTCATGGAATACATTTATATCTTAGGATTTTTTGTGTAAGTTTGCAAAGGAATATAATATAGAAATTTATGGACAACGAAATAAAACTGAGAATAGAAGAAAAAGTCATCAACATGTTGAAGACTGTGTATGATCCTGAAATCCCAGTAAACATTTATGATTTGGGGCTGATTTATCGGATTGACCTCCTTGATAATGGAGAGCTGATTATCGACATGACATTGACGGCTCCCAATTGTCCGGCTGCTGATTTCATCATGGAAGATGTTCGTCAGAAAATAGAATCGATTGACGGCATCGTGTCAGCTCAGGTTAATTTAGTGTTTGAACCGGAATGGGATAAGGATATGATGACGGATGAGGCCAAACTGGAACTTGGTTTTCTTTAATCCATCGTATCTGGAAATAAGTATTGGAATCTTAAAAAGTTGTTTGTTATGGAAGACGTGGTGAAGAATGTCTATTTTCTCTCGGATGCTCATTTGGGCTCTCGAGCAATTCCTCACGGACGTACGCATGAACGTCGTCTGGTGAACTTTTTGGAAAGTATTAAACATCGTGCTGCGGCCATTTACCTCTTGGGTGACATGTTTGATTTCTGGTATGAATTCAAACTGGTTGTCCCGAAGGGTTATACCCGTTTTCTTGGTAAAATTTCAGAATTGACGGATATGGGAGTGGAAGTTCACTTCTTTATCGGAAATCATGATATTTGGTGTGGTGATTACTTGGAGAAAGAATGTGGTGTAATCATCCATCGTTCAGCACTGACTTGTGAAATCCAGGGAAAGGAATTTTATCTGGCTCACGGAGACGGTTTGGGAGATAATGACCCGAAATTCAAGTTTCTGCGTTCGATGTTTCATAGCAAGATGCTCCAACGTCTGTTTTCCATGATTCATCCTCGATGGAGTGTGGAATTGGGATTGGAATGGGCCAAGCACAGCCGGTTGAAGCGTAAGGATGGACGAGAACCTGAATATCAGGGGGAAACGAAAGAACCGCTGGTTATTTATAGCAAGGAATACCTGAAAACCCATCCTGAAATCAATTACTTTATTTATGGTCATCGGCACATCATGCTTGATTTGATGTTGTCTCGCAGTTCCCGCCTTACTATTTTAGGGGATTGGATCAATGAATTCTCTTATGCCGTATTTGACGGGGAGAATTTCTTCCTTGAGCAGTATGTAGAAGGTGATACACAGATGTAAGCTGTATCAGACTGATAGAATAAAAAGAACCGCTTCCAGAAATGCAGACTTTCTGGAAGCGGTTCTTTTTATGGATGAGGTTGAAAGGCTTAGCGTGCCACTTCACCGCTTTCTTCACTGACCAGCAGTCCTTCCACTTCGCTGGCTTTTACCAGGTTGTAGTCGCCGGCAATCGTATTCTTCATGACTGAAGCTGCAGTGGCGAAATTAACTCGCTTCTGCTCGTCATCGAATGCCTGTTCTGCATACAATAAGGCACCGCAGAAGGCATCTCCAACTCCTACACAGTCTACCACGTTATCGATATCGAATACGCGGGTATGTTTCATGGACTGGTTTGAATACAATAAACCTGCGAATGTATGGTGCTCGGAGCTCATCACATTGCGGAGAGCGATATAGATGGCTCTGCAGCGAGGCATTTCTTTGCTGATTCTCTTGCAGAAAGATTCGTATGCTTCTATATCGTACTTTTCACCGGCCTTGGTTGCCTTGAATCCAGGATTTGGGAATCCAAGAATCTTGGCGTATTCTCCTTCGCTTCCGAAAAGAATGTCGCTGTACTTCATCAATGGAAACATGACTTCTTGAGCTTCTTTTCCATAATTCCATAGATTCTTTCGGAAGTTGATGTCACAAGAAATGGTCAAACCCATTTCATCGGCTATCTGGATAGCTTCCAGACAAACGTTTGCCAGTTCAGGAGTAAGGGCGGCATCGATTCCTGACCAATGGAATATGGCTGCGTCTTTGAATATTTCGCGCCAATTGATCATTCCCGGCTTTAAATCGGAGAAAGCAGATCCTTCGCGGTCGTAGATGACTTTGGAATTACGCATGGCTGCCGATTTTTCCATGTAATAGGTTCCCAAACGTTTTCCGCCCATCAGAATATTGCTTGTTCCAACGTTGTGTGAGCGAAGTTCAGAAATACATATTTCTCCGAACGTGTTTTCTGGCAGTCGGGTTACATATTCTACATTTCCACCATAGTTTGCGATTGAGATGGCAACATTGGCTTCACTTCCTCCATAATTGGCAAGAAAATGCTGACTTTGCTGCATGCGTAAATTGTCGGGAGTGCTCAGGCGAAGCATGATCTCACCGAAAGTAACGATTTTCTTCATCATAATTGTTTCTTTTTAGTCTAAGGTTGGATGTTGTCTGAGAAAAAAAGAGGATATCTCCGCTTTTTTCCTTCTTTGTGAGACAGCATTACATCTGCTACAAAGATAAAAAAACAAGTCGGGAATATCCTCTTTTTTAATATTTTAATGAAGTGGAGCGAATTACAGCTTACTGCAGATTTCTTCAGTATCTGATGCAATCATCAATTCTTCATCGGTTGGGATAACTACCACTTTCACCTTAGAATCAGGAGCAGAGATAATCGCTTCTTCACCGTGTACAGTCTTGTTCTTTTCTTCATCCAGTTTCACACCCATGAATTCCAATGGAGCGCAAGAGATAGAACGAGCTTCTGACTGGTTTTCACCAACACCACCTGTGAACAAGATAACGTCTACACCACCCATAGCAGCAGCATAAGCACCGATGTATTTAGTGATGCGGTAGAAATACATATCCATAGCACGTTTTGCAGCTTCTTCACCAGCAGCTACACCGGCAGCTAATTCACGCATGTCGCTTGATTTGCCGAATACGCCAAGGATACCACTCTTCTTATTCAAAAGGTTAGACATTTCGTCAGGGTTCAAGCCTTCTTTTTTCATGATGTAAAGAACGGCACCACCGTCGATGTCACCAGAACGAGTACCCATCATCAAACCTTCCAACGGAGTCAGACCCATAGAAGTATCTACGCACTTGCCATCCTTAACAGCTGCGATAGAACCACCGTTTCCTACATGGCAAGTGATGATTCTTGAACCTTCAGCTGGAATGTTCAAGAATTCACAGACACGTTTTGAAACGTAACGGTGAGAAGTTCCGTGGAAGCCATAACGACGGATGCCATACTGTTCGAAGTACTTGTAAGGAATAGGGTACAAGTAAGCCTTTTCTGGCATAGTCTGATGGAATGCAGTATCGAATACAGCAACCTGAGGAACTTTAGGA
>JAHHQU010000005.1 GCA_020026225.1 Phocaeicola sp.
TCTTTTTAGAATCGCTAAGCTATATGGCTATCCCCATTGATTATCTACTGAGCCTTATTGATGTCTTGTCAATTAATTGCTCTATGATATATTAATTTAAGTAAATTTCTCTATCAATTGTTATATGAATACTTTATCACAAAAGAAAAAAGATCAGGGATTGAATGTGCTGGATTTATTGTTCTATTTAAGTTCTAAATGGAAATGGTTTATAGCATCAGTCTTGTTCTTTACAGGACTGGCCTGGATTAAATATGCGTCGGACCCTTTTATTTATTTTCGTTCGGCTACAGTGATTATTAAAGATCCAACTAATAAAACATCTGCAGCAAGCGGTTTGGACCGATATGACAATGTAATCAATAAGGTGAATGTGGCGAATGAATTATTGCAATTTCGTTCAAAAAGATTAATGCGTGAAGTGGTTTCACGCTTGAATGCCAATATTAGTTATTTGGTGAAGGACGGATTGAGATACAACGAACTTTATAAACAGTCACCTGTTGTTGTTACATTATTTGATGTAACACCGGAAAGCGCTTTCTCCTTTCATTTAACACCTCTAAATGACACCCGTGTACAACTATCAAAATTCAATGATAGTGATGAGATGGTAATGTCGGTAAAAATGAATGATACGGTTAAGGTCGGTTCTGTACGCATGCTGTTTTCGCCAACTAATTATTACAAGCATACATGTATAGGTCTTCCGATAAAGGTGACCAAACTTCCTTTAGATGCAGTAGTTGCCCGTTATCAAGGAGGCATCGGTATCCGTCAAGCTGAAAATGAGTCTTCTATCATTACACTTTCTTTGAAGGATATGTCACCGACACGAGCAGAGGATGTTCTGAACACGTTGATAACTGTGTATAACGAACTGGCGCTTAAGGATAAAAATAGAGTTGCGGTTAATACTGCGAATTTTATTAATGAACGTTTGGATATTATCAGTGGAGAATTGGGAGAGGTCGAGTCTGACCTGGAGATCTTCAAACGGAGCAATCGGATGATTGATATTGAAACTTCGGCAAACACCTACTTCTCTGAATCCCAGAAATACAACTCTAGTGTCTTGGAATTGGAAACTCAGTTGAGAATTGCTTTGAATATGAAGGAGTATTTGACAGATCCTGTTAAAGAAGTTGATTTGATTCCTTCTAATACAGGTATCAGTGAAGGCAGTATCGAGGCACAAATCAATCAATATAATGCACTCAAACTTCGCCGTGATCAACTGATTGTAGATAGTAGTGACTCAAATCCGATAGTGGAAGAATTGAACAATTCACTACGTTCTTTAAAACAGAATATCATTCGTGCTGTAGATAATTTAGTCTTAAGCCTTGAGGTGAAGCGCAAGGATGCAATCCGTCATGAACAGACTGCACAAAGTAAAGTAGCTTCCATTCCTGTTAAGGAAAGACAATTGCTTTCTATTGAACGTCAACAGAAAATCAAGGAATCGTTGTATATGTTCTTGCTGAATCGTCGTGAAGAAAATGCAATTTCTCAAGCAATGGCAGACAACAATGCTTATGTGATGGATAGTGCTGAAGGAGGGGCTATGCCTATTTCACCGGACAAAACGCGAATCTTGATATTGGGCTTCACTCTTGGTATAGGATTGCCGGTTGCGGTATTTTTGGCTATTATGTTCATGGATACTCGTGTACATAGTCGAAAGGATATAAAGGATATGGTTGACATTCCTTATTTGGGAGAAGTTCCTTTGCGTAAGAATGCTATAAAAAGGCGTTTGAAACTTTCTGAAATCACAGAAGTGGTAAAAGGAAAAGATGCGGTAGCTGAATCTTTTAGACAATTGCGTACCAATATAGCTTTTATGGCAAATAAAAAGAATGCTGCACAAGTAATAACCTTTACTTCTATTAATGAGAGTGCGGGAAAAACTTTTGTTTCAACAAATTTGGCGATGAGCTTTGTCTGTGTAAAAAAACGTGTATTATTGGTTGATTTGGATATCCGTAAAGGTACGTTAAGTCATGCATTCCACTTGCCAAAGAAAGGTATTAGTAACTATCTGGCAGATGAAACTGTAACTTTGGATGAAATTGTTTGTCATTACGATGGATTGGACATTATACCTGCTGGAAGTATACCTCCGAATCCTGCTGAATTATTGATGGATAGGCGCTTGGACCAGTTGCTGGGTATTCTTCGCTCTACTTATGATTATATAATCTTAGATAATGTACCAGTAGGTATGGTTGCCGACGCAACAATTGTCAACCATTTAGCAGATCTGACCATCTTTGTTATACGTGCAGGAAAATTAGATCGTAGACAGTTGCCTGATATCGAACAGATGTATGAAGAAAAGACTTTGTGTAATATGGCTATGGTATTGAACGGAGTGGATTTTAGACATTGTTATGGTTATGGTTATGGTTATGGCTATGGCTATGGACATTATGGATACGGATCCAATAGTTATTATGGTAATCATGATGAAAAAAAGGTCAATAAAACGGAAGAATCTTAAAAATCAAAATAGAAGATGAAAACTACAGAAAGAAAATGTGTGTATGAAGCTCCTCAATGCAAACGAGTTGTTGTGGAGGTGGAAAGTGCTATTTGTGCGGCTTCTACGATTAATCCTGCTAATGACGTTGCAAAGGACCGCCATGTAACGATTAACGAACAGCATTATGAAAGTATTGATTTTACAGAATCAGGGCAAGGATGGGACTAATAGAACTATAAAATAAGAAGACTTATGTTGATTGAAAAGATAAATAGATTTTTTAAAAGAGTATGTTATGTTGTCTTGTTAGCGACAGCTTTTTCTTTGAGCGGATGTAGCAGTGAGGACATGCCAGAGGTTGATTTCCCTAATTCGGGTGATCCTGTTCTTTTCAGTGTCGCTACATTGTCTACAAATTCAAGAACACATTATGGGGAGCCTAATGGAAATAAAATCCCTATTTATTGGAATCAGAATGATCAAATAAATATTTATTCAAATTTAGCTTCTACTAGTGATGGCAGTAATTATTCTACCTATTGGGTCAATCATGTATATTCTGATGGGGAGCATAAGAATCATGCACAAATATCTGCTTTCCCAGATTCTACTAAAGCTTTGAGATGGACAGACCCTTCAAGTGAGTATACTTTTTGGGGAGCTTATCCAATTGGGCGTATTAAAGGGTGTACAGACTTAACGGGTGCAAATCCAAAGTTAAGTATGGATTACCATACTAATCAATTCTGTGAAGTATCGTTGATAAAGGATACTACTTCTACCAATCGTAATTATAAAGGTGAACCAGATATGCAGAATGCCTATATGATGGCTCGAAAATCGCTTTATCCTAGTAACAAAGATCATATCTTGTTAGCTTTTGATCCTATTATGACAACTTTAAGAGTGCATATCACTGGGGGGAAATATGAATTGGGTACAGGTATCATTCAGTCAGTAAGAGTTTCTGGTATCAGTGTGTTGTTACCTCATTATCTAGAAGGAGGTAAGTTGGAGTATCAATTAATGGAGAATACCGATAATGGTCCAAATCCTAACAATAGATTGACTAATGTTTCAAAAGGTGGAAATGAAACGGTGTATATTGGTATTAAAAGAAAGCTTGAAGGTAATTGTCCTGAAAATTATTATGTAGAAATGTTGGAGGGCGATCATTTGGATTTAATGGCTTTTCTTCCTCCAATGGACGGTATGGAGAAGGCTGTTTTAAGAGTTCATACATTAGAAGGGTATATGTTTGAAAAGACATTAAACAGAAATATAGTGAAACAAGGTTTTGTTGATATAAAATTACCTGATATAACTCCTCAAAAAATAGTTAAAAAGAATTGGATAAGCAAATTGCCTCCTAATAAATGCGTTTTTGATATGTCGTTTAGTGCTTTTGATTTTAAAAATCTCGATAAGAATCAATCTCAAGCTGAAGAGTTAAGAAAACTTCTTGATAAAGGGGTAAGGGTCTTTGATGTAACAGAATGTGCCGTGAAATTAGGTTGGGGTAACTCAAAACTTAACGATGATGTGGCTAATGTGTTAAAAACTTTTATTGCTGATAATAGTGGAGAATTCGTTTGGATAATATATACTAATGTATACGGAAATTTAAATGATTTGAGGAAATTTTTAGATGAAAATTTTAGTCAGACATGGGTAAATTGTCCGGATAATACTACGACAATATCAGGTGTAAAAGGAAAATTGGTTGTAGCTGAGTATTGGCAAAATGGAATTCACAAGGTAGATGATAATAGTTCTAAAGTGCAATTTGGACATACGGAAGTTTCATCGTTACCAGATCTTGGGTCTACATTTACTTTGTTTTATAATAAAGGAAAAGATCAGAATTGGGAAACTGGTAGTGCAAAGGTGGCAGCTAATTCGAGTAGTACAGGAACTTTTGGTATTGTAATGATGAATGATGTATCTAGTAAAGTCGATTTATTTGTTCAATCGTTAATCGATTTTAATTTTAAATCTAGAATTTCTAAATGAAAATAATAGATGTTATGAAAAAGATAATTTTAGCTTTCTTAGGTTGTGTAGCAATTACATCCGCTTATGCACAAGAGACCAAGGTAGAACGTGAATCTTCAACAGAAGAAGAAATAATAACAGACAATGATAAATATAAGGTAGAAACGAACCATTTCTTTGATAATTGGTTCATTTCTTTGGGGGCTGGTCCACAGGTTTTCTTCGGAGACCACGATAAGCAAGTGAAATTCTTTCATCGCTTGTCACCAGCTTTGGATATTGCTGTAGGTAAATGGTTTACTCCAGGAGTTGGAGTCCGCATGATGTATAGTGGTCTTTCCATTAAAGGAGCTACCCAAAAAGGTGCTTTGTCGCATTCAACAGGTGTAGATGTACCGGGGAAGGGTGGAAATGGTTATTGGTTAGAGAAGCAGAAGTTTAGTTATTATCATGCACACGTAGATGTACTATTTAATTTTTCTAATTTATTTTATGGTTATAATGAAAACCGTATATGGAATTGTTCGCCATATATTGGGTTAGGATGGACGCGTGTGTGGGAAGCTCCTCAGACTCATGAAGTGAGCGCCAGTATAGGTGTGTTGAACTCCTTCCGTTTGAATAAGGCATGGGATTTTAATATGGATATTCGTGGTGCTTTTGTTAATGACCGATTCGATGGTGAAGAGGGTAATCGTTGGGGAGAAGGTTTATGGAGTATGACATTCGGATTTACTTATAAATTCAAGCCTCGTGGCTGGTCTAAGAGTAAGACGATTATTCGAACTAACCAGCATGAAGTTTCTGCGTTACGGTCAGAGTTGGAAAATGTTAATTTGGAAAAAGCGAGACTGGAAGAACAGTTGGCTAATCGTGAAAGAGATTCATTGCTTGTTGTTAAGCAGATAGCTGTGGCTAATTTAGTTGTCTTCAAAATTGATACATGGGATTTGACAGATGAGGCTCGTGTGAATTTGGGAATGTTGGCTGAAACTATCAAGCAGTCAGATGCTGATGTCGTTTATACCGTTACTGGTTATGCTGATGCAGGTACTGGTAGTAAGAAACGTAACGAAAAGTTAAGTAAGAATCGTGCACAGGTCGTTTATGATTGCTTAACTAAAGAATTTGGAGTACCGGAATCTCAATTGCGCATAGAGTATAAGGGAGGAGTAGGAAATATGTTCTATAATGACCCTCGCTTAAGTCGTGCCGTTATTACGAAAGCCGTGGTTGAATAAGGCACTTTCAAGATAATTGAATGAAGTAATAAAAAAGGATAATATGAATAAAAATAGATTATTAAGTAGGATAAGTAATGTTAAACCCTGTGTCAGTTTAGCTATATCGATTACAATGATTTCCTTCTTATTGGGTGGAATGTTCACTTCCTGTCGTGATGAAATGGAAGAAATGTTTATTGAAGATTATTCAGGAAATTTATTATCGCGTGCGTCTGCAGATGTCAGTAATTCGTCTACACTAGAACAAGATCCTAAAAGTGGATATTGGAAGGCAAATGGCAGAGTTCCACTTGTAGGGATGGGGCGCATTGTAGATAACATGCAGGGATCATTGTTGAAAGTAGGAGCTTTAGGTGATGCTTCTGCAGTTGGTAATCCTGAGCGTATGGTTGATCTAGATTTGATGAATACATTCATTCCGGATCAGGAGGTCTTAGGGCTTAAGACGCCAACGCATATCGTATCTATTCGTGACTTGAATCATATTTATGCAGCAGGACAAAAAGCAGGATTTGTTTGTAAGAAAGCGAGTGCTGGTGTGCTTAGTGTGGATGTCCTTAAGGGCTATTGGCTTTCTACGTATCTAAAAGGAAAGAAAACTGGAGACTCTTTGAGCTTTTCTCATGCTACCACTTTAGTGGATTTAGGTATAGGTAATATTGCATCGCATAAGGAAAATGAAGTGTTCTGTATAGAAGGTAATTTTACAAAGCCCTTTGATGAAATTCGTTTAGGTAATACAGGAATTAAGGTCGGTCTTTTAAATGCCGATTTGGAGATTTATTATGCCTATGTGGGTGAGAATCCTATTATTCCTGCGATTAATAATGGACCAGATAGTTATTTTAAAGACAAAGTAACAGAGGGAGGCTTTCATAATGGAGAAAAAAGATTGATTGATACAGATTTAGGTAATGGTATATCTACGGGTATTACTCTGGTCTATAATGCTACTCGTATGAAAGTCAACTTTGGGCGTAAAATACCGGCAGGCTCAGAAGTAGGTTTTGCTGCAACAGATGGATCTCTTCTGGATATTTCTGCTATTAAAACCTTTTATGTGCAGACTTGGAATGACGGTAAAGAGGTAACAGACGATCGTCAGAATATGGCGCAGGTTTTGGGGATTAAATTAATAGGAGGAGGAAAAAAACACTTTTCATTAATTACCACAAAAGAATGTGATGCTGTCGAATTATTCTATGGGGGTGGTGGCGTAAAATTAAGTAATATAACTTTTCATTATGCGTATGTACGAGAACCTGTAAAATTAGATCCGTCTTCTTATTTTACAATTGCTAACGGCGCTTATTATACTCCAACCTGTCGTTTTGCTAATCCTTACAAAGGAGGATCGGTAAATTTCTCTTTGAATCAGGCTTCTGCGAATCCTAACGCTGAAATCACACAGGATGGTGAATATGGATATTTCTTGCAGCCTATGGATAAAACCGGTAATTATTATATCAGAGGAAAATATACAATTCCAGAAACTGGTACAATGGTGGAACAGAATGCAGTGGTGGTTCGAAATAAGAATTTTTATGGTGGAAGTATACCGGTAATCAATAGAGGAAGTGATACATATACGGTTTCTGTGCCTAATAATGACTTTAAAGGAGTCATTATCATAGGGGGTGGATCAGTGGCACCATCAGGTGGGGATAAACAAGAAGTCGTACCATCTAAAGAAGATACATTACAACAATCCATGAATGCATTGGTTGATTCTGACTTGAACAATAGCTTAGATTTCGGTAAAATTGAAGTAGGTGTAATAAAAGATGAAGCTATTGTCTCTGTAAAAATAGACAATGGCAAGACGATTAATCCTAATAATAAGCAGCTTAGAGTAGGATTTGTGATGGATAAGGGTGCTGGTCTTCTCAGTGTGGATGCGTTAAAGTTCCTTCGTGTCAGGTTGTTGAAGAATGGTGCAGTAGTTAATACGAAGCGTGTCCCTTTACAAAACCAAGGAGTAGGATTAAGCTTGATTGGTAAAGAATCGGGTAAAATTCGAGTTGGGGTTGTCACATCAGAAGATTTTGATGAGATACAGTTGTTTAGTACTGGTTTGGCAAACATCACTTTAAACAAGTTTTCTGTGTATTATGCGTTTAAAGAAGAAATTACAGCTGATTCAAGTAATGCTGACGATGAATTTATCCAACTGATTTCAAATGCTAACTATGGAGCTCATTTTAAAACTTCAGGTGCCGGCCTTGCTGAACTGGTTAAAGTTAGTAGTAACTTGGGTAATGCGGTAGATGGTGATAAAGAAAGTTATGCGACCATTGGAGGATTTTTAGGAGTTGCGAATGCTACGAGTATTGAGGTCTTCTTTGACAGAGTCAAGGAAAATACTGAAATGGGAATAATAGTAAGTAATCTTGATCCTATTAAGCTGGAGTTAATTAAAGTGTTAAAATTGGATGCTTATGATGGTGATACTAAGGTGGCGAGCAGCGATGCAGATGGAGGCTTACTGAATTTGAAAGTTCTTGGTTTCGGCAATAAGGTTTATTATTCTATAGTCCCTTCGAAGCCTTGCAACAAATTAGTACTCAAATCGGGTGGTGTGGCTGGAATAGATTTGGCTATGCATCTCCATGGTGCTTTTATTCGTCCGCATGTGCCTAGTATAGACGATAACGTCAATACAGATATTACTAGATTGGATATGATTTCTGATCATGTTTGTCAAGGTACTGTCAATGGCATTATTCCTACCGGTGGTGAGGAGATAAAAAAATATCGGTTGACAATAACGGACGAAAACGGAACAAGCAAATTAGATCAAAAAGTAGGCTTGAAGATAGACCCTGTAAATGGAGTCAAAAAGTTTGATATTCCTAATGATAATGAGTTTTGGAAAAAGCTAGAACCAGGTAAATATGAGGTAATATGTACAGATGAATCTCCAAGTGAAGAAAGAAACAAAACAAGCAAAACTAATTTTACCGTTCATCCATTAGAAACATCTTGGAAAGGAGATACGGACGATTGGAACACTTGGAATAACTGGACAAATGGCACTCCTTGGAAGTGTACGAATGTCATACTCCCTAATAAAGGTTGCTCGGTATATCCAAAACTGACATCAGAGGTTTATTGTAATAATATTCATTTTGAAGATGGGGCACAGTTGCTCGGACAGTCTTATCTTCGATATGGAGGAGCGGTTACTATTGATAAGACTGTAAAAGGTGGAGAGTATCGTTTGATGTCTTCTCCTCTTACTGGTACTTTGACAGGTGACATGTTCATATTAAAACCCTCAGAACAATCGGCTTGGAATACTTGGAGAACCCAAACAGAAGTATTGGATTATCATAACGATAAAGTAAAACATGTAAATTACTTTACGCCTGTTGGGGTAGAAACCGAGAAGAGTAACTATGCTGAACAGCGTATAGAGCCGGTAGTTTATCAGCGCTTTTGGAGTCGTACTGTTGAAAATTATTACATGAGTCGTGCAGCTGCTCCAGAAGGAATGGAAGCCGATTGGTCTGCTACGTTTAATACGGTATCTACTCCTTATGAAGCAGGAACAGGATTTGGTATACGTTTCGGAGAGGACAAAGATGCAAATGAATATAAACTGCATTTCCCAAAGAAGCATAAGGACTATCATTATTTTAGTCCAAGTGGGGAACTTTTGAGTAAAGTAACTGTTAGAAGTGATGCAGATTTGAAAATCGGTGGTAAGTTAATCACAGTAACTTCATTTGCGTTGAATAGAGATAAAAAAGGTGAATGGTTCTTGTTTGGTAACCCGTATATGGCAGCTATTGACGTACAACAATTCTTAAAATTAAATGGAATATCATCGGCTTATTTATATGTAAATGGTCAGTATGAAGTAATAACATGTGGAGGAGGAACTTCTGCTTCTGGTACCTCAGCTTATTTATCTCCAATGTCTGCTATGTTTATCAAAGTAAGTGATAGCGTTGCTACTGTTGAGGTCTCCGAAGAAATGCAATGCCAGATGCAAAATACACAGATACCAATTGCTAAGGGTGCTATTTATTTAGAAGCACTATGTGAGGGGTATACGTCTTCATGTATGTTACAAAGAGTGTCAAATGGTAATGATGAGTATTGTGAGGGGGCAGACGCTTGTTTGTTGACTGATATGCAAGATAAATCACAAATGACAGTTTATACCTCAAAGGGCAATCGTCAGTTAGCTGTGCAGCAGATGAGTGATTTGAATGTCATTCCTGTAGGGTTTAATCTTAAGAATGAAGGTGGCGAAGTGACGGTTTCTTTCAAAGGAAACCTTGATTCTTGGAAAGGATGGATGTTTGTTGACAGGAAGACGGGTAATAAATATCAGTTGAAGGGAACTATTAGCTTGAAGAATGTTTCTTCTGGTTCAAGCAGATTCAGTTTACAGAGAGAGAAATCGTTCTGAGCAGAATGAAATATAGATTGAAGGCATGCAACTCCTCAGAGAGTTGTATGCCTTTTTTGTTTGTATAATGGATATATGTTTGAATGTTGTTTAATAAAATGGTTTAAATCGATATATGTTCTGTTAAGTCCTCTGTATACGGGACTATTTTAGCTCGTGATGTATACGGCTATGTCTATGGAGTATAAGGGAAATATAGAGGGTATACAAATGGTACCCGATGGAAATGGTAGAAAGGACATACCTTCGAAGATTGTGAAAGTGTGTTGAGTCATATAGTCTATAGGATTACAAAGGGGGGCTATGTTGTTGATTACTTGTAGGGAAGAAATTCTTCGTGTAACCCTCACAAAAAAAAGCTCCTGTAATCCATTGGACCACAAGAGCTTTCTTATATTGGTTAAGTAATTAATTACTTGTTCAAAGCAGTAGCAACGTCAACTGCACAAGCAACAGTACAACCTACCATTGGGTTGTTACCGATACCCAAGAATCCCATCATTTCTACGTGAGCAGGAACTGATGAAGAACCAGCGAACTGAGCGTCTGAGTGCATACGACCCATAGTATCAGTCATACCATAAGAAGCAGGACCAGCAGCCATGTTATCTGGGTGAAGAGTACGTCCTGTACCACCACCTGATGCTACTGAGAAGTATGGCTTACCAGCAAGAACACGTTCTTTCTTGTAAGTACCTGCAACTGGATGCTGGAAACGAGTAGGGTTAGTAGAGTTACCTGTGATAGATACGTCTACACCTTCGTGCCACATAATCTTAACACCTTCGCGAACATCGTCAGCACCGTAGCATTTTACTTTAGCACGAGGGCCGTTAGAGTAAGCGATTTCACGAACTACGTTCAATTCACCAGTGTAGTAGTCGAACTGAGTCTGAACGTAAGTAAATCCGTTGATACGAGAGATGATCTGGGCAGCGTCTTTACCCAAACCGTTCAAGATACAACGCAAAGGTTCTTTACGTACTTTGTCAGCCTTAGCAGCAATTTTGATAGCACCTTCAGCAGCAGCAAAAGATTCGTGACCTGCCAAGAAAGCGAAACATTTAGTTTCTTCGCGCAACAACATTGCAGCCAAGTTACCGTGGCCGATACCTACCTTACGGTCGTCAGCTACAGATCCTGGGATACAGAATGCCTGCAAGCCGATACCGATAGCTTCAGCAGCTTCAGCAGCGTTAGTGCAACCTTTCTTCAATGCGATAGCAGAACCTACAACGTAAGCCCATTTTGCATTTTCGAAACAGATTGGCTGAGTTTCTTCACAAGTCTTATAAGGATCAAGACCATACTGTTCGCAGATAGCGTTTGCTTCTTCGATGTCTTTGATACCGTTTTCGTTCAAAGCAGCAAGAATCTGTTTGATACGACGGTCCTGGCTTTCAAATTTTACTTCTCTAATCATATGTTCTTTCCTCCTTATATTATTCGTGACGTGGATCTATGTGTTTAACTGCACCCTGTTCTGCTGTGAAGCGTCCGTAAGTACCTGTTACTTTCTTCAATGCTTCGTTTGCGTCAGTACCTTTCTTGATTTCATCCATGAACTTACCAAGGTGAACGAATTCGTAACCGCAGATTTCATTGTTTTCGTCCAAAGCTACAGTCTTGATGTAACCTTCGGCCATTTCCAAGTAACGAGGGCCTTTAGCCAAAGTACCATACAAAGTACCTACCTGGCTACGCAGACCTTTACCCAAGTCTTCCAGACCTGCACCGATCATCAAACCGCCTTCAGAGAAAGCTGACTGAGTACGACCGTAAACAATCTGCAAGAAGAGTTCACGCATTGCTGTGTTGATAGCATCGCAAACCAAGTCTGTATTCAATGCTTCCAAGATAGTCTTTCCTGGGAGGATTTCAGAAGCCATAGCTGCTGAGTGAGTCATACCAGAGCAACCGATAGTTTCTACCAATGCTTCCTGGATAACACCTTCCTTAACATTCAGAGTCAGTTTACAAGCACCTTGCTGAGGAGCACACCAACCGATACCGTGAGTTAAACCTGAAATGTCTTTAATTTCTTTTGATTTAACCCATTTTCCTTCTTCAGGAATTGGAGCTGGACCGTGATTAGGTCCTTTTTTTACAACACACATGTGTTCAACTTCGTGTGAATAAGTCATATTCTTTACGTTTTGTTAGTAATGAAAAATAGGTATTCGTAAACCATTATTCCGAGGGATATCCCCCTTTCTTGGTAGCAAAGTTAAGGCTTTTATTTGGTTATACCATTTAATGTCACAACTTTTTTGGGGAAATTTAGGTAATTTAGTATCCAAATCCGAGTTTTGATATCTCTACTTTACAATTTTATTTCGCATTACAAAATATTACCCTATATTTGCAACGGATTTTCTGCTACACAAGCAGTCTTATATTAATGAGTTAATAATATATAGGTATATATATGTCTGAAGAAAAAATAATTGTTAGCGATGCCGCTCTACGTAAAGGGGCTGAAGAGGGAATGGATGCTTTTTTGCAGGTCTTCATTGATAAGTATCTGGAAGTGACCGGCGGTGAAATCACAGCCGAAACCATGCCGAAATTGAATGGATATCAGCATACTTTGCTGGGTTACCATTTCTTCCGTACCGAAATTATGGAGGGAGGATTCATCCAGTTGATTCAGAATGGTTACGGACCGTATGTCTTTGACAATCCTTTTGCAAAAGCGATGCGACTTTTCGGTGCCGGAGATTTCTCAAAGTTGATTTACAGTGCGAAGAAAATTTATGATGCGAACCGTAAGGATTTGGAAAAGGAAACTACTGAAGATGAATTCATGGCCATGTATGAGCAGTATGAAGCTTTCGATGACTTGGAAGAGAAGTTCATGGATATGGAAGAACAGGTGACTGCTATTTTGGCTGAATATGTGGATGAACATCTGGAGGAATTCGCAGAAATAGATAAGGAATAGTACGGAGTACTTCCATTTTAAAACAGGAAAATGTTAAAGAAAGCAAATGCGTGCAGTATTTTGCAGTTCCTTCATTTTTCTTGTAAAATTTTAAACTTTAAAATAATAAAAATGAAAAAAAACAAATTCGCTTTATTGCTCGTTGCTGTGATGGCAATGTTTTCTCTCAGTTCATGTTTGGATGGAGATAATAACTCTACTGCAATGTATTCCGGTTATGTAAAGGTAAAAGGCTTCTTTCAAAATTATAAGTTTGAAACTACCGATGGAATTGAAATCAATCCGTTGAACCAGGGTGCATTACATGATTTGGGCATGGCTCATTATGCTTTGCTTAACTTCTCTTACGAGGTGGATCAGTTGACAAGTCAAACTACTAAACTTGATGCTACCCTGTTGAACATCATGCCGATTGAAACTTCTTATTCTTCGGTAGTACGTCCGGACGGAGAAAAACCAAAGGCAAATGCTCCGATTCTACTGGCGGGTGGTTATGGTACTCCTGTGCAGTTTGCATGGAATGAAAATACCATGTTCCTTCCTATCAAGTACTTGGTTAAAAGAGTTGCTGATAAAAGCGAAATGGACCTGGAGCTGAAGTCACATCGTTTCGAACTTTACTATGATCAGAACGAACCGGATGCTAAGAAGGGTGAGATTGTGCTTCACTTGCGTCATTCCGTAATGAAAGAGGCTGAAAATGCAGAAAGAGATTATGAATCGTTCAGAATCGTTCATTTTGATTTGGCTCAGGTGATGGCCGTTTATCAGAGTGAGCATGGCGAACTTCCTTCCACTTTGGTGATTGAGTTTGAAAAGAGTGATAAAGGAATTTACGACGATAAGATCGAGTCTGAAAGAGTTACACTCGATTATTCCAATGTCTTGAAAGGATTCAAAAAATAAGGTGTAACCGTCTCAAGCGGATAAAGTTAGATCCTGAAATAGGGCCTCGCAAGAGGAAACAGCAAGGGGAAGTTTGTATTTTATACAAGCTTCTCCTTTTTTGTGCTTAATGTCATTCTTTTTTTATACATTTGCGATTTGATTCATTAATAAATTAGTAAAGTTGGATTATAAAGGTTTATTTTATAAAGTAATGGCTCTGTTGTCTTCTCCGGCTAAGGCTTGGGATGAGATAGCGTCCAAGAATGAAGAACGTGTGGTGTTGTCTGGATTTGTTTATCCGATGATTGGTCTCTGCGGACTTTCTGAGTTTATCGGTGCTTTTATAGGCCGTGATTTTCTGCCGGAAGTGTTTCAGTTTGCTTTGACCCGATGCTGTGCGGTAGCAGTTTCCTTGTTTGGTGGCTTTTTCTTGGCTACTTCTCTATTGAAAAGGGTGAACGACCGGTGGTTTGACTGGCGTAACGAAGAGGGAGAGATTCAGGTGTTTGTCGGTTATTCTTTGGTTGTGACTTTTGTACTGGAGATTATCAGTGGCTTGTTCTCTATTTTTATTATCCATTGGATTCTGCAGATATATACGCTTTTCGTTGTGTTTGAGGGAGCTCGCCGATTGCTGAAGATTCCAGAGCATAAGCTGACCTTGTATGCTATCGTTGCTACGTTCATCATCTTGATGAGCCCTACGATGATTGAATTTATTTTTAACAAATTATCTGTAACATTGAACTGATGAAAAATACTACTAATAACGCCGTCAATATAAAGAACAAGCGTGCATCGTTCGATTATGAGTTTATTGACACATATACAGCGGGCATCGTTCTTACTGGTACTGAAATCAAGTCTATCCGTTTGGGTAAGGCGAGTCTGGTAGATACTTTCTGCTATTTCTCGAAAGGGGAATTGTGGGTGAAGAATATGCATATTGCTGAGTATTTCTATGGGTCGTATAACAATCATCTGGCACGACGTGACCGTAAGTTGCTGCTGACCAAGAAGGAACTTCGCAAGTTGCAGCGCGGTATCATGGAAACTGGATTTACCATTGTTCCTGTTCGTCTGTTTATCAATGAAAAGGGACTGGCTAAGGTGGTGGTGGCCTTGGCAAAGGGTAAGAAGCAGTACGATAAACGTGAGTCTTTGCGTGAGAAGGATGACAAGCGCATGATGGCTCGTATGTTCAAGCATTAATTACATGCGATAAGAATTGGATTCGCCTTGGGGTTCCCGGGGCGAATTGTTTTTTTTGTTCACGACAATTGGCCGCTCGGCTTTTGTTTTGGAAGATTGGTTACATATGCAAACTAAAACGATACAACAACTCATTAAGGAACGTATCCTGGTGCTTGACGGAGCAATGGGAACGATGATCCAGCAGTATAATTTAAGGGAAGAAGATTTTCATGGCTCTCTTTTTAAAGAGGTCCCCGGACAGCTTAAGGGCAACAATGACTTGCTTTGTCTGACGCGTCCCGACGTAATTGAAGATATCCACCGCAAGTATTTGGAGGCTGGAGCCGATATCATTGAGACCAATAGTTTCAATGCTTCGTCGGTTTCGATGAAGGACTATCATGTGGAGAACTATTGCAGGGAAATCAACTTGCAGGCTGCTCGCTTGGCCCGAAAGATGGCAGATGAGTTTACGGCTCGTGATGAAAACAAACCGCGGTTTGTAGCGGGTTCGGTAGGACCTACAAACAAAACATGTTCCATGAGTTCGGATGTAAACAATCCGGGATTCAGGGCGTTGACGTATGATGATTTGCAGGATGCGTATTGTGAACAGATGGAGGCTCTTCTGGAGGGAGGGGTGGACACGATTTTGATTGAAACCATCTTTGATACGCTGAACGCGAAGGCGGCTATTTCCGCTGCCGTGCATTCCATGGAGAAAGTAGGGAGAAAGGTTCCCTTGATGCTTTCTGTAACGGTTTCTGATGTGGCTGGACGTACTTTGTCCGGGCAGACTTTGGATGCTTTTTTAGCTTCTGTACAGCACGCCGATATCTTTTCTATCGGATTGAACTGTTCGTTTGGTGCTCGTCAACTGAAACCTTTTTTGGAGCATTTGTCACGGAGGGCTCCGTATTATATCAGTGCTTATCCGAATGCAGGTTTGCCGAATAGCTTGGGACAGTACGACCAGACTCCTGAAAGCATGGCATTGGAAGTGAAGGAGTATATTGATGAAGGGTTGGTAAATATTATCGGTGGATGTTGTGGTACGACTGAGGCATATATCGAAAAATTTGCGAAGCTGGTAGAGAATGCGGCGATTCATCAGGTGGTGCCCAAACCGGAATATCTTTGGTTGTCTGGCTTGGAATTGTTGGAACTGACTCCAGAAATTCGTTTTGTGAACGTGGGCGAACGTTGCAATGTGGCGGGTTCTCGTAAATTCCTTCGCTTGATAAATGAAAAGAAATATGATGAAGCGTTGTCTATTGCCCGAAAGCAGGTAGAGGATGGGGCTTTGGTCATTGACGTGAATATGGATGACGGGTTGCTGGATGCTGTGTCGGAAATGACGACTTTCTTGAATCTGGTGGCTTCGGAACCGGAAATTGCTCGTGTTCCTATTATGATAGATTCTTCCAAATGGGAGGTGATATTGGCGGGCCTGAAGTGTGTGCAGGGTAAATGTGTGGTCAATTCCATCTCGTTGAAAGAGGGAGAAGAAAAGTTTGTAGAGCACGCCAAGGTGATAAAGGAGTTTGGAGCGGCTGCCATCGTGATGGCTTTCGATGAAAAAGGGCAGGCTGATACGTATGAACGGAAGATTGAGGTCTGTGAACGGGCTTATCGGATTCTAACGGAGCAGGTGCATTTCAATCCGCATGATATCATATTTGATCCGAATGTCTTGTCGGTGGCTACAGGTATAGAAGAACACGATAATTATGCCGTAGATTTTATTCGGGCTGTAGGATGGATTCGTCAGAACTTGCCGGGTGCTCATGTCAGTGGAGGAATCAGTAACTTGTCCTTTTCGTTCAGGGGCAATAACTATATCCGTGAAGCGATGCATGCGGTATTCTTGTATCATGCCATCCAGCAGGGTATGGACATGGGAATCGTGAATCCAAGTACTTCTGTCCTTTATACCGATATCCCGGCCGATGTGTTGGAGCGTATCGAGGATGTGGTGCTGAACCGTCGTCCGGATGCAGCCGAACGGTTGATTGAAACGGCTGAAAAATTGAAGGCTGAAAAGGAAGGAAACAAGGTTCAGAATGAGAGTGCACATGAATTGTGGCGTGATCATACCAGTGTGGAAGAGCGTCTGCAATATGCTTTGGTAAAAGGTTTGGGCGATTTCTTGGAAGAGGATATTCACGAAGCTTTGGAAAAATATCCAGATGCGGTGAAAATCATTGAAGGTCCGCTGATGGATGGAATGAACCATGTGGGTGACTTGTTCGGCTCTGGAAAGATGTTTCTTCCGCAAGTGGTAAAGACGGCTCGTACCATGAAGAAGGCTGTTGCTATTCTGATGCCGTTTATTACGGCGGGCAAGAGTAGAAACGCACGGAGTGCGGGCAAAATCTTGCTGGCTACGGTAAAGGGTGATGTGCATGACATTGGAAAGAACATTGTGAGGGTAGTAATGGCTTGCAACAATTATGAAATCATAGACTTGGGAGTGATGGTTCCGGCGGAACAAATCGTTAAGACGGCTATCGAAGAAAAGGTGGATATGGTAGGATTGAGCGGCTTGATTACGCCATCATTGGATGAAATGGTTCACGTGGCTTCGGAAATGGAACGTGCGGGATTGGATATACCGATTCTGATAGGGGGAGCTACTACTTCCAAACTGCATACGGCGTTGAAAATAGCTCCTGTTTATCGGGGACCGGTGGTGCATTTGAAAGATGCGTCAAAGAATGCGGCTGTGGCTGCAAAATTGCTGAACCCGGAGTTGAGGAATGTTTTTGTAGAAGGCTTGTATGCCGAATATGAGACGTTGTGTGCTGAGCATCAGCAGAAGCAGACGGTGCTGGTTTCTTTGGATGAGGCCCGAAAGCATCGCTTGAATTTATGGGATTGAAGGGTAACCTTCAGATAGTAAATAAGTATCAGATAGAAGTGAAACCGTTCGTTTGGGCTTTTTATTAGGCCGGAACGAACGGTTTCATTTATGTTGTATGATGCAGGTTTGTCGATTACCTGCTTTATTCTAACTTGTGCTGGAACGGCCTTGCTGGCTGAAAAGAAAAAGGAAGTTCTTATTTCGTGTTCAACTTGTTCAAGAAAGCATCTGCCTTTTCCAGTGTCTCAGGTTTGCCGATGTCAAGAAGACGGAGCTCTTCTTTCAGGTATCCTCCAATAGTGGCTTCATGACAGGTTTTCAGGTAAAAGTCCATGATAGGAAATTTTCCTGTCCATGTGTCCCCCATGTATTGGAAGAGGCTGGGTGATATAACATGAATGCCGCTGAATGCATACTCTTTATAGTGATCTTGGAGATAGACAAACCCTTCGGGCTTGGCCTGACCGGTGTCTTTGTTGACCCATCCGCTCAATCTGTCATCAGGGTTGAATAGAAGGTAACGTGCCGTTTTTCTCCGGCTTGCCAGAAGGGTGGCGTCATTGCCGCTATTCAGATGAAAATCGTACAGCTCTTTCAAGTTGATATCCGATAGAATATCCACGTTGTGAACGAGAAATGGCTCGTTTCCTTGAAAGAAACTGCGGGCTTTTCGGATGCCTCCTCCAGTATCAAGCAGCTGGTCTCGTTCATCACTGATATGTATGGTGAGGCCGAATTGGTCGTTCGCTTTTAGGAAGTCGATAATCTGTTCACCGAAATGATGGATATTGATGACGATTTCGGTGAATCCGAAGTCTCTCAATTTACAGATGACATGCTCTAAGATGGGTTTTCCCGCTACGGGAACCAAAGCTTTGGGCATGTGGTCGGTAAGCGGTTTGAGTCTGGTGCCCATTCCCGCTGCAAAAATCATGGCCTTCATATTCTTTCCAATGTATTTTCTATTTTTTGTTCTCGATGCACCACTTCTACTTTTATTCCGAATTTCTGGTGAATGTGTTCTGCCGTGTGCTGTGCGGAATAAACGGAGCGGTGCTGTCCACCGGTGCAGCCGAAACAGAATTGAAGATGTGTGAATCCTCGTTTGAGGTATCGGGCGACGTGTGCGTCGGCCAGTGCGTAGACATGGCTTAAGAAGGTGGTGATTTCACCATCTTTTTCCAGAAAGTCTATAACGGGTTGGTCGAGTCCGGTCAACGGTTTGTATTGGTCGTAGCGACCGGGATTGTGGACGCCGCGGCAGTCGAACACATAGCCTCCTCCGTTGCCGGAAGGGTCTTCAGGTATTCCCTTTTTGTAGGAGAAACTCAGGACACGTACTACCAGTTCTGGCTTTTCTGTCGATGCAGGGGCAGCTGCTTGGAGGACTGGATCTTTCTTTCTTGCCTCTTTGGTGGTGGAGAATAGGTCCATAGCTGTCAGCTGGTGGAGCAATTCATACAAGTAAGGATAGGTCTTGTCGTCTGTTGTCAGTAACTGACGAAGGTTGGCAATGGCGAAAGGTACACTTTCTATGAAGTGTGCCTTTTTTTCAAAATAGCCTCTGAAGCCATAAGCTCCCAATACTTGCAGGGTACGGAAGAGGACGAAAGGACGCAGATCCTTCATAAATTCTGCTTTCTCAATGGGACGGTAAGCCTGCAGCGCTTCAAGGTATACGTTGATCAGTTGTTCACGAAGCGACTCTGGGAGATTGGCTTTAGCCTGCCATAAGAAAGAGGCTACATCGTAGTAGATGGGGCCTTTTCGGCCGCCTTGAAAGTCGATGAAGAACGGCTTTTCTTCTTTGATGAGGATATTCCGGCTTTGGAAGTCGCGGTACATGAACGTGTCTGCTTCACAAGCCAGCAGGGTGTCGGCCAGTTTTTCAAAATCATCCTCCAAATCGTTCTCTTGAAACTCCAGTCCCGTAGCTTTCAAGAAACAATACTTGAAATAGTTCAAGTCCCACAAAATGCTCCGGCGGTTGAATTCGGCGAGTGGATAGCAATAGCTGAAGTCCATTCCATCTGCACCTTCAAATTGAAAACGAGGAAGGAGTCGGATGGTGTCAGCCAGCAGTCGGATCTCTCGTTCTTGGAAGTGGCCGGTGGTCCGTCCGTTTTCTATGGCCTTGAATAAGGCCTCATCGCCTAAATCTTCTTGCAAGTAGCATGTCCCATCTTCCGACTGAATGTAAATCTCAGGTACGGGAAGCCCTTTTGAACGGAAGTGTTCGGCCATATAGAGAAAGGCACGGTTCTCATCCAACGATGTACCGTATACTCCGATGGACGTTTGCTGGTCCTGTATCCGGAAATATTGTCGGTTGGATCCCGAACCTGTCAAGGGCTCTATCGTTTTAGGCTCATGTCCTGCAAAGTTGCGATAGAGCGATTTTAATATATCTGTACTCATTATTATTTTATCAGTGAAGCGAGCTTGCCTGTCTTCCTTCTGTTTTTCCCTCTTCGGAATTGCATCGGCAAACTCTGCCAATCTTATTTATTCATTGTTCTTCTCGGGTGAGAATCCTTCGTCCCTCATCTTTTGGGCCAAGTATTGACCGGTATATGATTCAGGGCAGGCAGCCACTTCTTCCGGTGTTCCTGAAGCTACCAGATACCCTCCTTTGTCGCCACCTTCCGGACCCAAATCAATGATGTGGTCGGCACATTTGATGACGTCCATATTGTGCTCGATGATGACGATGGTATGTCCTCGTTGGAGCAGGGCATCGAAAGCCTCCATCAATTTCTTGATGTCGTGGAAGTGCAGACCTGTAGTCGGTTCGTCAAAGACGAATAGTGTGGGTTGTGCTTTCTCTATGCTGAGGAAGTAAGCCAGCTTGACACGTTGGTTCTCACCTCCGGAAAGGGTAGAGGAGGATTGTCCCAATTTGATGTATCCCAATCCTACACTCTGCAAAGGAAGCAGTTTCTTGACAATCTTCTTCTGATTGTGTTCGGTGAAGAACTCAATAGCCTGATTGACGGTCATTTCCAAAATGTCATAAATGTTCTTGCCTTGGAATTTCACTTCCAGCGTGTCGTTCTTGAAACGTTTGCCATGGCAGGATTCACATTCCAAAACCAAGTCGGCCATGAACTGCATTTCGATGGTTACCGTACCTTCTCCCTTGCATTCTTCGCATCGTCCGCCTTCCGTATTGAAAGAGAAATATCCGGCGGTATATCCCATTTGCTTCGCTAATGGTTGCTCGGCAAAAAGTTTGCGGATTTCATCGTATGCTTTTACATAAGTTACCGGATTGCTTCGTGAAGACTTGCCGATAGGGTTTTGGTCGACGAACTCGATGTTGCTGATCATCTTGATGTCGCCTTCCAGAGAGACAAATTCACCTGGACGTTCACTGGCTTCACTGTATTCCCGCTTCAATGCTTTGTAGAAGACATCTCGAATCAGGGTACTTTTACCGGAACCGCTGACACCTGTGACGACCGTCATGACATTCAATGGGAATTTCACATCGATACCTTTCAAGTTGTTTTCTCGCGCTCCTTTGATTTCTATGTAGCAGTTCCACGGGCGATGGCTGGTAGGCCAAGGAATATGTTCCTCACCCAACAGGTACTTGACTGTATAGCTGTTACTGCCTTTTTGGAGGTCTTTCATGTCTCCTTGATAAACGACTTCTCCTCCCAAGCGGCCAGCCTGAGGACCGATGTCGATGATGTAGTCAGCAGCTCGGATGATTTCTTCGTCATGCTCTACGACTACGACCGTATTACCCAATGCTTGCAGTTGGCGGAGCACATGAATCAGTCGGTCGGTATCTCGGCTGTGAAGTCCGATACTCGGTTCGTCCAAGATGTAGAGTGAACCTACCAGACTGCTTCCCAAAGAAGTGGCCAGATTGATGCGTTGGCTTTCTCCTCCAGAAAGCGAATTGCTGAGTCGGTTGAGGGTAAGATAACCCAAGCCTACATCCAAGAGGAAGGTCAGACGGTTGTTTATTTCATTCAGCAAGCGTTGCGCAATCAAGGTATCGTGTTCATTCAGTTCCAAGTGATTGAAGAACTCTTTCAGTTCAGTGATAGGCATTTCTACCAGTTCGGTAATGCTCTTTCCTCCCACCTTGATGTAGAGAGCTTCTTTCTTCAATCGGCCTCCGTGACAAGTCGGACAAACCGTTTTTCCACGGTATCGTGCCAGCATGACACGGTACTGAATTTTATATTGGTTTTCTTCAAGCATCTTGAAGAAGGAGTCGATGCAGACTTTTTCCCTGGGACCGTGCCACAAGTAGTCTTTCTGTTCTTGGGTCAGTTCGTAGTAAGGGGTAAAGATAGGAAAGCCATGTGCAGGAGCTTCACGCAGGAATTCTTGCAGCCATTCGCCCATCTTCTCGCCTCGCCAGCAGAGAACTGCTCCGTCGTAAACGCTCAAGGCTCGGTTGGGGACAACCAGATGTTCGTCAATACCAACTATTTTGCCGAATCCTTCACAAGTAGGGCAGGCACCGATGGGGGAGTTGAAGGAAAACATTTGGTCGTTCGGTTCTTCAAACTTCATGCCGTCTGCCTCAAATTTTGTGCTGAAGCTGTGTATTTGGGTTGTATGGTCTGGCAGGTAGAATCGCAGTATGCAGGCACCGTCTCCCTCAAACATGGCCGTTTCGGAAGAGTCGGTCAGACGGCTGATAGCATCTTTGCTGTCGTCGCAGCTCATACGGTCTACAAGAAGGTAAACGGTATCCTCTTCCTGATAGGTATAATCTTCTATACGGACAATTTCACCGTTCACTTCCAAACGGGTGAAACCTTGCTTCAGGTCTACTTCAAGCTGTTCGGTGAAACTTCTTCCTTCGCTGGGAAGAATGGGAGTAAGCACGGTATAACGGGTTCCTTTCGGATAGGAAAGCATGCAGTTGACAATGTCTTCCGGATTGTCCTTTTTCACCAATTGTCCGCTGATGGGAGAATACGTCTTTCCCACACGGGCATAGAGCAGCCGCAGGTATTCATAGATTTCGGTAGAAGTGCCTACGGTAGAACGTGGATTCCTGCTGACCACTTTCTGTTCAATGGCAATGGCAGGTGGAATTCCCTTGATGAAGTCACATTCCGGTTTGCTCATACGGCCTAAGAATTGGCGGGCGTATGATGAAAGGCTTTCCACGTAACGACGTTGCCCTTCTGCATAAAGTGTATCAAAGGCCAATGAGGATTTTCCTGAGCCGGACAAGCCGGTAATCACCACGAGCTTGTTGCGGGGTATATCCACGTCGATATTCTTCAGGTTATTGACTTTGGCACCTTTGATAGATATATATTTACTTTCAGACATAATCTCTTGTTTTTTTCCGTGCATACTTATTTCGCAAAGTTAGAAAAAAACTTTGGAGGCAGGAAGAAAGGTTTCTAAAAAACAAAGAAAGCAGCGGGTGGTATGGACTGAGGAGGCTGGAGGGCTTGGGAATGGAGCTGACGCAGCGTGAACAGGCAAGGGGGAATACAGAAAAAGCGTTGTATTTGCCTTCGGGAAACGGTAGGCAAACGCAACGCTTTTTCATTCAGTGGCCTTCTCAGATAGGAGATGCTGAAAGTGGAATGCATCTCCCTATCCTCGAAGTTTCATCTATTTTGGATTTTTGTAACAACTATTTCTTTATCCATGTGAATTGCGGAAATCGCTCAGTCGTTTGTTCCACGAAACGATTCCGGCTTCATCGGCTGCGGTAGGCTCATTGAACAACAGGTCAATGATGAAGCGAGCACGCTTGTTGCCGAGTGAGATACCTTGTATGCACGATGCACAATAAACTACAACATTCTCTTCTGGCATCTCTTGCGCTCGGGCTTTCATGAAAGCTTCTACCTTTTCTTGAGGTACTTTTCCGTAGAGTGTCTGTCCGCAACATTTACCTCGTTTGCCCGATTTTTCCGCTTCTACAATGCGGATGTTCATACGTTTCAGCAGCGTACGGATTGTATTGAGGTACAAGTCGTCGGTTCTTCCAGAGCAAGTATCTTGGATACTCATGCTGATACCTTGATAGTCAGGAAACGGAAATGTTTCACTCTCGGCTATCGTAGCCAGTAAGAATGAAGTGGTACAATCCTTATACAAGGAGCGGTACCGGTTATTGCAGGTTGAACAGGGGGTGATGATACAGGTGTCTGGCTCTATTTCCGGCTTGTTGAAGCAACAGGAAAGCAGGGTGTCCATCGGTCCATATAATTCTTCTGCAAACTTTTTAAGTTTCTCGGCCAATTGCGGCTTGTGAATCATTAACGCACAACCAGGTGCAAACAAGTATTTCATATTTTGTTTTGTAAAGTAAATAAACAAGGAAAATACTGCCCCAAAATAAAAAACTTCAGTAGCTTGTTTTTATGAGCTTTCCTGTGTTAATCTTTAACTGGTGCAAAAATACACCATTCTTCGGTTAGTAAGCTTATAAAAAAAGGTACATTCATTTATAAAATCAGGCAGAATAGTGAAAATAACCGCATTGTTTCGTAAAAAGTTCATGAAAAGGGCTCGAATTACTCCTAAAGAAATAAAATAAAGCTTAATGGGGTGTCTTTCGTTACTGTTTTTCAGGAGCAGCAACGGGAAGGGAATCTTATGGGGTGATACCCTATATTGGGAAATTGAAAAGAGATACTGCAAGAAGAAAAATTATCCGTGCTTCCTTGATTGAAAGCCCTTATTTCCTTCTTTGATATGGTATTTGTAACTTATTGATAATCAATGGGTAATAAAGAGGGTAAAAACGCCTTGTCGTTTTGATCAAAACGACAAGGCGTTTTTTAAAAATAACCCGACGTTTTAAGTAAAACGACAAGGCGAATTTTTTTTCTGTCTTGACAAGTGGAATAAAACGTACAGGAGAGTTATCCGATAAAAAATGATTTGCTAAACAAAAACGTAACTTATCGAGAAAAGAACTTTGATGAAGGGATTTCTCATTCTTCAAATGAAGCCTTCAATTCATCCCAATGTTCGTAGAGTTCTTGCATGGAATGGAAAAGCACGTCGGCTCCTTCATCCAGCAGGACATGATCGGGGAGCGGACCGGTATTGACGGCGATGGTAAAGATTCCTGCAGCGACTCCGGCACGTACTCCTAAGGGAGCATTTTCTACAACGACGGCTTGATTGGCTTCAATGCCAGCTTTCTTCAGTCCCATCAAGTAAGGTTCTGGGTTCGGTTTGCCGTATTGAACATCGTAGGCTGTAACCATCAGATTCTGGTGGAACACGTTAGGGTAATAATGGTTCAGTTTGTCAAGTAGTGAGCGCTGTCCGGAACCGGTAACAAGCACCGGTGTAATGTTCGTGTCCATTAAGTGGTGCAACAAGTCTCCAGCTCCCGGCATCGGTTCTGCTTTCGGAAGGTTGTTGAAAATGTCACTTTTGGTCTGATAAATGCGTGATGCTTCTTCATCATCTACTTCATAGCCTCTTTCACGCTTGCTGACGATGTTGATAGTAGCTTTGCCGGTACGGCCTTCGTGCATATAGGCCTCTTCACGGCTTAGGGTCATACCATATACCTTCATGGCTTGATTCCAAGCTTCGGCATGGTTCTTCATTGAATCGAACAAGACTCCGTCCATATCAAAGAGGACAGCTTTCAAGTCGAGTGTTGTGTGATTGTGAGTCGTTAAATACTTTTTTACCTTATCTTTAAACATATACATTGAATTGAATGCTTCTTTCTTCTCTCTAAATCAAAATGTTAGGCACGAACTCTCCCTTTGTGTTTTCATAAGGGTGGTTCGTGCCTATCATCTGTACAGCCTTTGAGGCTGGCTGGAAATTATTATTTCAAGCGAGCTTGAATGGCTTCTGTTTCTTTTTCATATCCTGGTTTGTGAAGCAGAGCGAACATGTTCTTCTTGTATGCTTCTACACCTGGTTGGTTGAATGGGTTTATTTCAAGCAAATAGCCGCTGATACCGCAAGCTTTTTCGAAGAAGTAAATCAATTGTCCCAAGTAATATTCATTCAAAACAGGAACGCTGATGCGAAGATTTGGAACTCCTCCATCTACATGAGCGAGCTGGGTTCCGAGTTCTGCCATCTTGTTGACTTCATCTACGCGTTTTCCTGCAAGGAAGTTCAAACCATCAAGATTTTCTTCGTCAGACGGAACGTGCAATTCGTGGTTAGGAGTTTCTACAGAAATTACGGTTTCAAAGATGGTACGTTCGCCTTCTTGAATCCACTGGCCCATAGAGTGCAAGTCGGTAGAGAAATCTACAGAACTTGGATAAATTCCTTTATGGTCTTTACCTTCAGATTCACCGTACAGCTGTTTCCACCATTCCATGAAGTAGTGAAGTTTAGGCTGGAAGTTGACCAAGATTTCAATCTTCTTGCCGTTGCGGTAAATTTCGTTCCGAGTAGCGGCATACAAAGCTGCCGGATTTTCGTTCATGTCTTCTTTACTGCAAACTTCTTCCATTCTGCGAGCACCTTCAACCAATTGTTCAATGTCGATGCCGGCTACTGCGATAGGCAACAAGCCTACTGGAGTGAGGACTGAAAAACGTCCGCCTACATTATCAGGGATGATGAATGATTTGTATCCTTCTTTATCGGCAGTTACACGAGCTGCACCCTTCTTGGCATCAGTTACAGCTACGATGACTTTGCGAGCCATTTCTTTGCCACGCTGGTCTTCACATTGTTTTTTCAACAAACGGAAGGCAAGTGCGGTTTCAGTTGTTGTACCTGATTTTGAAATATTGATAATACCGAATTTCTTGTCTTTCAAGAAAGAAGTCAGTTCATATAGGTAATCTTCACCGATATTGTGTCCGGCAAAAATCAGGATAGGTTGTCCTTCTTTCTTTTCCTGCAGCCACAAAAAGCTGTTTGACATGGCTTCAATGACAGCACGAGCTCCTAAGTAGCTTCCGCCGATACCGGCAACCACTACCACTTCGCAGTTTTCACGCAACACCTGAGCTGTAGCTTTCAAGTCAGCAAGATGTTCTTTGGAAATAGATGATGGCAGATGCAACCATCCGAGGAAATCGTTACCTAATCCGGTTCCTTTTTCCAATGTTTCCATACAACATTTAACCTTAGGTGCGTAAGCCGCCAATTTCTCATCAGAAATAAAACCTAAAGTTTTCTCGATGTTAAGTTTGATATCTTCCATATTATTAGTTTATCTGAATGAATCGGTTAATAATTTAATTTCAATCATCGGTGAAATCCGTTCGTAAAGGATATTGTATACGGCATCAACGATAGGCATGTTAACATGCAAGTGCTTGTTAAGTTCCTTTATACATTTGGTTCCGTAATATCCCTCGGCTATCATTTCCATTTCAATCTGTGCACTCTTTACCGAATAACCTTTACCGATCATGGTTCCGAATACACGGTTTCTGCTGAAGTTGGAATATGCTGTTACCAGCAAGTCGCCTAAATAAGCTGAGTCATTGGTACATCTTGTAATCGGATGAACAGTATTTAGGAAACGGTTCATTTCTTGAATGGCATTTGATACCAATACGGCCTGAAAGTTGTCGCCATATTTCAAGCCGCTGCAGATTCCGGCTGCTATGGCATAGACATTCTTCAATACAGAAGCATATTCTATACCAGTCACATCGGTGTTGACGGACGTCTTGATATAATGGCCTACCAGCTGTCGGGCAAATGCTTTTGCTTTCTCGATGTCCTTACATCCTATGGTCAGATAGGACAAGCGTTCGAGGGCAACCTCTTCTGCATGGCAAGGACCGGCCAAAACGGCTACATTATCTTCGGGAACATCGTACACCTTATGAAAATAATCGGAGACGATCAAATTCTCATCGGGCACGATGCCTTTGATAGCAGTTACAATGAACTTATCCTTTATTTTGGTTTTTAGCTTTTTGAGGTGGCTTTTCAAATAAGGGGATGGAGTGACGAATATTAAAGTATCCGATTCCCGTACTACCTTGTTGATGTCAGAGGAAAAGTTGATGCGGTTGATATCAAAGCGCACACTTGTCAGATAAGCCGGATTATGGCCGAGACGCTTGAAATCTTCGATTCTGTCGTCACGGCGCATATACCAGTTTATTGATTCTGCTTGACCTAATACGATTTTTGCAATCGCAGTGGCCCAGCTTCCTCCCCCCATAATTGCTATTTTTCCGGGTAATTTCATTTTTTAGTTAAAAATTAAAATAAACAATTTCGTTTGCTGTTGAGGCAAGGGGATTGTTATTGAATTTTCTGAATCCAACTGCCCACTTCGTCTACAGAAGGGTTAGTTAGACCTAATTTGAATTTCTTGTTAATGCCACAAATATCCATCTGGAGTTTCTGTGGATTTACATCTTTCATGTCGCTTACCAGATTGTAACCTGCTTTCTGAATAACAGGTACCCAGTCTTCAGCGATTCCTAATTCCATAAATTTAGCAGGAGCGTCTTTCGGAATGACTTTTTCCGGACGCATCTGCGGGAAGAACAATACTTCCTGAATGGTGCTCTGACCGGTCATCAACATGACAAGACGGTCCATACCGATACCCATACCTGATGTAGGAGGCATACCGTATTCCAAAGCACGAACGAAGTCCTTATCAATGATCATGGCTTCATCGTCACCCTTTTCGCTCAAACGCATCTGTTCTTCAAAGCGTTCCAACTGATCGATTGGGTCGTTCAATTCAGAATATGCATTACATAATTCTTTACCGTTAACCATCAATTCGAAACGTTCTGTCAATTCCGGATTTTCGCGGTGGCGTTTGGTCAATGGAGACATTTCGATAGGATAGTCTGTGATGAAAGTAGGCTGGATATAGTTGCCTTCACAGAATTCACCGAAGATTTCGTCAATCAACTTACCCTTACCCATGGTTTCGTCAATATCCATATTCAATTTGACGCATACTTCACGAATCTGTTCTTCTGTCATGCCCGTCAAATCGTATCCTGTGAATTCCTTGATAGAGTCCAACATGGTTACACGTTTGAATGGAGCCTTGAAGTTGATCAAGTGTTCACCTACCTGAACTTCTGTAGTGCCGTTTACATCCATACAGATCTTTTCAATCATGTTTTCAGTAAATTTCATCATCCAGTTGTAATCCTTGTAAGCAACGTAGATTTCCATACAAGTGAATTCTGGATTGTGAGTACGGTCCATACCTTCGTTACGGAAGTTCTTGCCGATTTCATATACCCCTTCAAAACCACCTACGATCAAACGTTTCAAGTAAAGTTCGCTGGCGATACGCATATATAAAGGTATGTCCAAAGCGTTGTGGTGTGTGATGAATGGACGTGCTGCTGCTCCACCTGCGATAGACTGAAGAATCGGAGTTTCTACTTCGATATAGCCTTTGGTGTTGAAGTATTCACGCATTGAATTGTAAACTTTGTTACGTTTCAAGAAGATATCCTTAACTTGGTCGTTTACTACCAAGTCAACATAACGCTGGCGGTAACGAAGTTCTGGGTCATCGAATTTGTCATAAGCTACTCCGTCTTTGTATTTAACGATAGGGAGTGGTTTGATAGATTTGGACAAAACGGTCAACTTCTTCGCATGGATTGACACTTCGCCCATCTGGGTACGGAATACAAAACCTTCGATACCGATGAAGTCACCCAAATCGAGAAGGCGTTTGAATACCACATTGTACAAATCTTTGTTTTCTTCCGGACAGATATCGTCACGGGTGATGTATACTTGAATACGACCTTTAGAGTCTTGTAGTTCGATGAAAGAAGCCTTACCCATTACACGGCGAGACATAAGACGACCTGCAACCGATACGGTACGTGGTTCATCTTCGTCTTTGAATTCAGCCTTAATGTCCGTAGAAAATGCATTGGTTACATACTCGGCTGCAGGGTATGGATCAATACCCATTGCTCTTAACTCATTCAGACTGTTTCGTCTGATAATCTCCTGTTCACTTAGTTCTAATACGTTCATTTGTTAATGTATTAACTCGTTTGGGTTACAAAAATAAGAAACATTTCCCATTTATCCTTATATATAATATTCTTTTTCCTTCTTAATTGATGGAACAACCTTTTTTTTATCTTTTTTAAACTCCACTTTTTCAGCTTTTTGAGTAGGTTGTGCTGTACTCCTGAAGTGGATGGTATGAGGATGGAAGGGTTGTCGGAACCTGTTTCGAGGAGGACTCTTTTTAAGTATTTATGTTAAACTGGCCTATCTGATAACTATTTGTTCTGGTTATGTGGCTGTATGAAATAAATTAACGCTTTTTTTTGCTCCCAGTGATTAAATTGTTACATTTGCGACGAACCTTAAAGAGAAATTTATGAAAATAGCTATATTACAAACGGATATTGACTGGGGAAATCCTTCTGTGAATGTGAAGAAGGCCGACGAGATGATAGACCGGTATGAGCAGGTGGATTTATTTGTTCTTCCTGAGATGTTTTCTACCGGTTTTTGTACTGATCCTAAGGGTATTGCGGAACCTCTTGGTGGAGAATCGCTGCAGTGGATGAAGCGCAAAGCTAAGGAAAAAGGTTGTGCTTTGGCAGGAAGCATTGCTACGGAGGAAAACGGACGTTTCTTTAACCGTTTTTATTTTGTACATCCCGATGGAAAGGTAGATTCCTACGATAAAAAGCATCTTTTTACTTATGGGCATGAGGACCGCTTCTTTACAGCTGGTGATCAGCGGGTAATTGTAAGGTACAAGGGAGTGAGCATCTTGTTGCAAGTCTGTTACGACTTGCGTTTTCCTGTTTGGGCACGCAATCGAAAGGAATATGACCTGATTCTGTATGTGGCCAGTTGGCCTGCTTCCCGAATAGAAGCGTGGAACACGTTGTTGCGTGCAAGAGCCATCGAAAACCAATGTTATGTAGCCGGTGTCAATCGAGTGGGAGAAGATCCGAACTGTACGTATTCTGGTGGTAGTGCGGTAATCGATCCATTCGGGCATACCTTGGCTTGTTGTGGCGATGCTACTCCCAACATTGCAGTTGCCGATCTCGACCTGGAGTCGCTGGAAGCATTCAGAAAGAAGTTCCCGGTATTGAACGATGCTGATTCTTTTAATTTGGATTAATCTTTGATGAATATGAATACACACCATAAACTTTTGTTATTAGGCGATCAGGCTATCGCATTAGGGGCTATTCACGCCGGAATTGCCGGCGTTTATGCTTATCCTGGCACCCCTTCCACTGAAATTACAGAGTATATACAAGAGTCTCCTCTTGCAAGAGAACGGAAACTGCATCGTACGTGGTGTACGAATGAAAAGACGGCTATGGAAGCGGCATTGGGCGTTTCTTATATGGGAAAACGTGCCTTGGTATGTATGAAGCATGTGGGGATGAATGTCTGTGCCGATGCTTTTGTCAATGCTGCCATGACGGGTGTGAATGGGGGAATCGTGGTCGTTGCAGCAGACGACCCTTCTATGCATTCCTCCCAGAATGAGCAGGATTCTCGTTTCTATGGCAAGTTTGCCATGATACCGATATTGGAGCCTTCTTGTCAGCAGGAAGCTTATGATATGATGGCTTTTGCTTACGAACTTTCTGAGAAGGAGGGAACTCCGGTCTTGATGCGTATCACTACGCGTATGGCACATTCGCGGGCAGTGGTAACGGTGGGGAAAACAGTCTCTGAAATAGCTTGTACAGGCAGACCTTCTTCTCCTTCCGACTGGGTGTTGCTTCCAGGAAATGCCAAACGAAGAAATGAAGTGGTGGTAGCCAATCAGCCGCATTTGCAGCAGTTGGCTGAGAAATCTCCATATAATTCTTGTGTGATTCCGGAAAACAGTCGTGAGGACGGGACTTCTCCAAAGGCGGATTTGGGAATTGTAGCTTGTGGTATCGGCTACAATTACGTGATGGAAAATTATCCTGAAGGGTGTCCTTATCCGATAGTGAAAGTGACACAGTATCCGCTGCCGGCAGGATTGATTACGTCATTGGCTGATTCTTGTAAAGAAATTTTAATAGTGGAAGAAGGGCAACCTTTTGTAGAAGAGCAGTTGCGTGGCGTTCTTCCTGGTCGTTATACGGTAAAAGGACGCTTGACGGGTGATTTGCCCCGTACAGGGGAATTGAATCCCGATAGTGTGAGAAAAGGGTTGGGATTGCTTCCGGCTGACGTCTTTCCAGCTGCTCAGCATGTTGTTCCCCGTCCACCTGCTTTATGCAACGGTTGTGGGCATCGGGACGTCTATACGGCTTTGAATAAAGTGGTTGCCGAATATCCCGATGCGAAGGTATTCGGGGATATCGGTTGTTATACGTTGGGAGCGCTTCCTCCTTACCGGGCTTTGAGCAGTTGTGTGGATATGGGTGCTTCCATAACCATGGCCAAAGGTGCGTCGGATGCGGGACTGTTTCCAGCCATTGCCATCATAGGGGATTCTACCTTTACTCATTCCGGCATGACGGGACTGCTTGATGCGGTGAACGATCGGGCAAATATAACAGTAATCATTTCGGACAACTTGACGACGGCAATGACGGGTGGTCAAGATTCTGCAGGCACAAACAAGTTCGAACAGATTTGTTTGGGGCTGGGAGTGGAACGTGAACATCTGCATGTGGTGGTTCCCTTGCCTAAGAATATGGAAGAAATCACACGGATCATCCGTGAAGAAATAGAATATGACGGAGTGTCTGTCATCATTCCTCGAAGGGAGTGTATGCAGACATTGAACCGTAAGTTGAAACAGAAAAGAGCGATGAAGGCATGAAAACAGATATAATTCTATCAGGTGTAGGCGGACAGGGAATTCTGTCTGTCGCCACAATCATCGGGGAGGCGGCTACCCGAATCGGATTGAGCTTGAAACAGGCCGAGGTGCATGGAATGAGCCAGCGAGGTGGAGATGTACAGTCTAATCTCCGTTTGTCGGACGCACCGATAGCTTCCGATTTGATTCCTTTGGGAACAGCCGATATCATCTTGTCTTTGGAACCGATGGAGGCTTTGCGTTACTTGCCTTACCTTTCCAAAGAAGGTTGGATTATTACTTCCAGTGCTCCGTTCAAGAACATCGGGAATTACCCTGATGAGGAAGCGTTGAAAGCGGAATTGGATGCACTTCCTCACGTCATTTCATTGGATGTGAATGAATTGGCTAAAGAAAATCACATGCCAAAGTGTGCCAATGTTATCTTGTTGGGAGCAGCTGCAGCTTTCTTCACTCTGATCGAAAAGGAAGAGTTGCACCAAAGCATCGAGCGTATCTTTGCTTCCAAGGGAGAAGAGGTGGTATCCATGAATCATCGTGCATTGAATATTGGATATGAGTATGCACAGAATCTTATAAAACAGTGACTATGAGTAAAGTATTCAGTGAAGAATTAGTGGCTCAAGTGGCCAGAGAGATGAAAGTGGCCGACTTATCCAATGCTACGATTGGTGAGGTCCTGTTGGTAGCTTCTGGTTTGGAAAAGAAAACGGGTATTCCTTTTATCCGTATGGATCAAGGTTCTCCCGGACTCCCTGCCAATCGTGTGGGCATTGAGGCGGAAAAGGCAGTGCTCGATAAAGGACTTGGATCACAATATCCTGCAGCAGCCGGTGTGCCAGAGTTGAAAGAAGCTGCCTCTCGATTCGTTAAAGCTTTTATAGACATCGATATTTCACCGCGTGCCTGTTTGCCTACTACTGGCTCGGTAGCTGCTTCGTTCGGCTCGTTTATAGCTTGTACGCAGCGTATTCCAGGAAAAGATAAGGTCTTGTTTATTGATCCGGGATTTCCTATTCAGAAGTCGCAGTTGCGTATCTTGGGAGTACAGTGGAAATGGTTCGACATTCATGATTATAGAGGACGAGCCTTGCGTGATAAATTGGAAAGTTTTTTAGTGGAGGGTGACATTGCTGCCATCGTATATTCCAATCCGAACAACCCGGCTTGGATATGTCTGGAAGAAGAGGAACTGAAAATTATCGGTGAGTTGGCTGCGGCATACGATGCGGTGGTCTTGGAAGACCAGGCCTATTTTGGCATGGATTTCCGTCATCCTTATGGACGCCCTTTCCAACCTCCTTTTGTGCCAACAGTAGCACGTTATACCGATAATTACATCTTGATGCTTTCGGCTTCCAAAATATTCAGTTATGCAGGACAACGCATTGCTTTAGCTTGTATTTCGGATAAATTGTTTGACAAATTCTATCCTGCTTTGGCTGAACGTTATGCCGATTCGGGTGTCTTTGGGGCAACGTTCATCGCATCCATCATGTATATGATTACTTCGGGGTGTACGGCTACCACACAATATGGTATGGCCGAGATGCTCAACCAGTCGGTGGAAGGAAAAATCAACTTTGTGGAAGATACGAGAGAATATGAACGTCGTGCTCGACGAATGAAGGAAATCTTTCAGGCAAATGGCTTCCACATCGTATACGATTATGATGTGACCCGTAAGGTGGGGGATGGCTTCTTCTTTACTTTAGGGTATCCGGGCATGAAAGGCGGTGAACTGTTGCGCGAATTGTTGTGTTACGGAGTGAGCAGCATTTCTTTGGCCACTACCGGAAGTGAACAGGAAGGGGTGAGGGCATGTACCTCACGTATGCGAGAGGAATTATATCCGATACTGGATGAACGCATGAAAGCTTTTCATGCCGATCATCCATTTTGATGTCAAGTTTAACAGAGTCTATAACTATGATTTGGAATAAGAATAAAGAATGTATGCCGCGTGAACAGATGCGCGAATTGCAGGGAAAACGTTTGCATAAGTTGGTAGCTTATGTATACCATAACGTTCCCTTTTATAGAAACAAGATGCAGGAGATGGACTTGCTTCCCGATGATATACAAACGATTGATGATATCGTAAAGCTGCCTTTTACCACCAAGCAGGATTTGCGTGACAATTATCCATACGGCTTGATGGCGGCACCCTCTTCGGAGGTGGTGCGTGTGCATGCTTCTTCTGGAACGACAGGTAATCCTACCATCGTGGGATATACTCGCCGTGATTTGGCCATTTGGGCGGAAGTGATGACGCGTAGCCTGACTGCTTTCGGAGTGACGCGTGAGGATACCTTCTCCGTCAGTTATGGCTACGGTTTGTTTACCGGTGGCTTGGGAGCGCATTATGGAGTTGAAAACTTGGGAGCTACGGTAATTCCAGCTTCTACGGGCAATACGGAGAAGCATTTGCGTCTGATTCGAGATTTGCATATCACAGGAATGGCTTGTACACCGTCTTATGCTTTGTATATGGCGGAAAAGATGGAGCAGATGGGCATTAAGAAAGAAGAGTTGGGACTTCGTATAGGTGCTTTCGGAGCTGAGCCATGGACGGAAAATATGCGTAAGGAGATAGAAGAGTCTTTAGGCTTGAAAGGATACAACATTTATGGATTGAGTGAAATCACGGGACCGGGAGTGTCTTTTGAGTGTCAAGAGCAGCATGGTTCGCATATCAATGAGGACCATTTTTATCCCGAAGTGATTGATCCTGAAACCTTGCAGCCTTTGCCTTTCGGACAGACGGGAGAATTGGTGTTCACCACCTTGACCAAAGAAGGAATGCCTTTACTCCGTTATCGAACAAAGGATTTGACTTACTTGATGGAAGGTACGTGTAAATGTGGACGAACATTGGTGCGTATGGCTCCGATTATGGGACGTTGTGATGATATGCTTATTGTTCGAGGTATCAATATCTTCCCGACACAGGTAGAGAGTGTCATCCTGGAATTCAAACAGCTTGAACCGCAATACATGTTGGTAGTCGACCGGAAGAACAATCTGGATACATTGGAAGTGCAGGTAGAGGTTCGCCGTGATTTCTTCACCGACGATATCGGTGCGATGCTGGCTTTGAAGAAAGACATAGCCAATCGGTTGAAGAGTGTCCTTTCCATCGGTGTTGACGTGAAGTTGGTTGAACCCAACAGCATCGTCCGGAGTCAGGGAAAATCAAAGCATGTGATAGATAAACGTAAGTTAGTATAATACCGTTGAGGCCTGTTTTCTTTGAACTCTTCTGTTCGGAAGTACGGGCAACACATAAAAGATAAGGAGACCTTAAAATGACTGTTAAACAATTGTCGGTTTTTCTGGAGAATAAGACTGGAAGAATCAATGACGTAGTTCGTACATTGGGTGAAAACGATATCAATATGCACGCTTTCAGTATGGCTGAAACGGCTGATTTTGGGATTTTGCGTTTGATAGTTTCTGATGTGGACAAGGCAGTAGAGGTGTTGCGGGATAAAGATTTTGCCGTCATGTCTACCGATGTGATTTGTTTGAATTGCAAGAATGTGCCCGGCTCGTTGGCTGAGGTGCTGGACTGCTTGGCTAAGGAACAGATCTTTATCGATTATATGTATGCTTTTGCACAAAAGGAAGATGCCAATATCGTTATCAAGACTAACGATATAGAGCATTGTCTGGAAGTATTGAAGGCACATCATTGTATCATCTTGAAGAAAGACCAACTTTAGGGGAAGGTGGAGATATGGTTCCCATTGTTTCTCTGTGAGAAATATCGTTCGTGGATAAAGTGAGCGATAGACAAAAAGAAGCCCGATGAATAAAATCATCGGGCTTCTTTGTTAAAGGATAGGCCGGTTGAGGCTATCGCTTATTCTAATTATTCGTAGACAAATACTTCGTCGATGAAGAACCAGCTCGGATTTCCAGAACCTGGCATCTTCTTTTGTCCGTCTACGTCGATGCGGATGTAGCGGGCTTTGTACTTACGGTCCAATGAATGTTTCACCTGATAGTAAGGTTCGGGTTGTGCGATACCTGCAATGCGTTCAGAGCCTACAGGTTGGAAGTTCTTGTTGTCGGTAGAAATCGCATAAGAAACTCCGTTGATAGGACAAATCCAATCGCCCCAAGCTTGAAGGAAGTCGATAGAAATACTGCTTATTTCTTTTTCTTCTCCCATATCAAGGATAAAGGAACCGTCTGTGCCTTCCCATCCTAACCAACATTGGTTGAAGGTATTGCCGCCTAACAGCCCATCGGTAAGCACTGTTGGAGCAATGCTTGTATAACGTTTGGAAGGCTCGATCAAGTAAGTGACCTTGGCATTCTGTGCTAAGTTTTGAGGTCGCTTCGTCAAGAAACGTTCACGGTACAATTTGCAGTAATCGGTAGTATAAAGTCGGCGTTCTGAGAGATTGCTGACCATGAATCGCTCGCAGTCCTGTTCAAAATGGTTGAGGGCCTGGCTCATCTTTTCTACATCAAAATTGGGCTCTGTTCGAGCGATTTCCAGCTCAGAGTAGAGGAGAGGCAGACGAGAACGTTGGATGCGTGCCAGATGAGCACTGTCAGCGGCTGCAGCCTGTTCTGCTTTATCGAATAATTCATTGTATCGTTTGAGCAACTTCGGATTCAGCATCGTATGTTTGAAGGTGACCGGTGTGTCATAAATCCAAAGGACTTGGTTGCTGGAAAGCAGTGCACCTTGCATCAATTTGATGTATTGGTACAAGTATGGAGCAGAGGTTTCACCGTAATATCCTTTCAAAAATTTCAGAATCAGTTCATCGGTATCAGCATACGGATTCCACATCAGCTTGGAAGTAAGCCAAGTACGTAATTCTGCAAAATCTTCTCCTGGAGCAGGGCTTAGCTGATGGAAGAAGGTGTTGACATGATTCTTTTTGAACAACTGCATGTTCTTGGCCATTATATGGAAGTTAGGGAAAGGAGCCACATAGTTGTGGAAGTTGATTCCATAATCCCAAAGAAAGATATTATTGGACAATTCACTCCATTTTTCCAGATAACTCAAGAATTCCTGTCCTTTGGCATTTTCATCCAATGGCACTTCACGAGTGCAATTGATATTGCAAAGCATGATGTTTACGTTGGGAAGCGGTTTGGCGTGCAAAGGTGGTTTTACGCTATAGAGGTAAGCCAGGGTTGAAATCTGTTTGTCAGGGAAGCGTTCGGCCAGTTTGTTGAGAAAACGGATATATAGTCCTGATACACTTCCTTCTTCTTTGATGATTTTCATACATTCATCGCAATGGCACCAACTGCCATCTCCATCATTCTGGCTGAACGAAGTCATGTTGCGGTCTGGGTTTGCCTTGAAGAGTGAATCGATTTTGTGTGTTGCAATTTCCAGTACATCTGGATTGGTAAGACACAACTGAGCCGTAGATTTTGTATGGCGCTTTCCGTTGACTAAAGAGTAGTATTCAGGGTGTGACTTCGCATATTGTTCCAAAGGGAAAAATCGGAGGAAGGTATGAACCCATATACGGTTGCTTGCAAAAAGTTCATTGACGTATTCAAAACGTGAAAATTCTTTGTAGAGTGGATCGGCCATTTCTCTGTCCAAACCATAGAAGTGGGTCTGACGGTGAGCAAAAGCAGGATTGTCAATATCGTGGATGCGAGGAATGGTAAGGTCATTCTGGGTATCGAAAGAGTATTCATTTGCTCCCCAATAGTTGACATTCAGGTAGCGTTCCAGTAAAGTCGTTACACCGTGTACCGAACCGTTGTCGCCGCCACTGATGATACGGAGATAGCCGTCGTCGGTAGACAGTAAGAATCCGTCTTCTGTGATTTCTTTGGAAATAAACTGGGAATTGGTCATCCCATTTCCGATGAGGATATCTCCTTTTTTAATTTTTTTAGCTTGATGGCAGTACACGATAGGCAGCTTGGCTTGGGTAGATTTCTGTACGAAATTCTGCAAAATGGAAGCAGCTGTTGAGTCGGCATGTTCTTGAGTAGTCACGACAATGCGTGAGGTCGGCTTGTTATGCTTTACGATGTTTACTTGTGCTGAGCATGTTGCAGCAAAAGACAAGGCTGCAAGACATGACAAAAATTTGATATTTTTCATAGATAAGCAGTTTATACTGCATGCGAAAATAAGAAAAATATATAAGAACAGAAAGGTTCTTTGTCATGTTTCTGCAAAATTCACCTTTATATTTTCCTTCTTCTTTGATGTACCTTAGTATTTTTGTTCAGATGAATTTTCCTTCTGAACATAAAAATAGCCTCAACTAAAAAGTTGAGGCTATTTTTATATGCTAATTTAAGCGAATTCTTATTCCCATTCGATGGTAGCATTTGGTTTCGGAGAAAGGTCATAGCAAACACGGTTTACACATGGAACTTCCTTCAAGATACGTGCTGTAATCTTGTCCAAAACAGCCCAGTCGATGTGTTCGATAGAAGCAGTCATTGCATCAATTGTATTGACCGCACGGATGATAACTGGCCAGTCGAAAGAACGAGCATTATCACGTACACCTACAGATTTGAAGTCAGGAACCAATGTGAAGTACTGCCATACTTTTGTATCCAAACCAGCTTTAGCGAATTCTTCACGCAAGATAGCGTCGCTTTCACGAACTGCTTCCAGACGGTCGCGAGTGATTGCACCCAAGCAACGAACGCCAAGACCTGGACCTGGGAACGGCTGACGGAATACCATAGCATGTGGCAAGCCTAATTCAAGACCGCAAGCACGAACTTCGTCTTTGAACAACTGACGCAATGGTTCTACCAATGCGAACTGCAAATCTTTAGGAAGACCGCCTACATTGTGGTGTGACTTAACACATTTAGCTGTTTTTGTACCACTTTCTACGATGTCTGGGTAGATAGTACCTTGACCCAAGAATTCGATACCATCCAATTTGCGAGCTTCTTCTTCGAATACACGGATGAATTCTCCACCGATAATCTTACGTTTTTCTTCAGGATCTGCAACGTTTTCCAATTTAGAAAGGAAACGTTCTGTTGCGTCGATGTAGATCAAGTTAGCTTTCAACTGGTTCTTGAATACTTCAACAACGTCTTCAGATTCACCTTTACGCATCAAACCGTGGTTAACGTGTACGCAGTATAAGTTGTTGCCGATAGCTTTGTGTAACAAGGCTGCTACTACAGAACTGTCTACACCACCAGAAAGAGCAAGTAACACTTTCTTGTCACCTACTTGACGGCGAACCAATTCAATCTGGTCAGCAACGAAATTCTTCATGTTCCAGTTAGCTTCAGCTTTACAAGTTTCAAATACGAAACCTTTAACTGCTTCTTTGATTGCTTCTTCGTTGTTGTCAAATTCAGGCAATTTCACTTCGCAAAGTGCTTTGTCATGACCTGCAGCAATTACAGGAAAACCAGCTTCATAAATTTCTGGAAGTACATCGATAGCTACACCATCGATAACATTGTTAGGACCACCATTGATAATCACACCTTTTACGTTAGGCAATGCTTTTAATTCGGTAGCAGTAATGTCATGTGGGTAGATTTCGCTATAAACGCCCAATGAACGGATTGCTCGAGCAACAACGGTATTTTCGTGGCTACCCAAGTCGAGAATTACAATCATGTCTTGCTTCATAATGCTATATATTAATTTGAAACTTGTTTGTCTCTGTTATTTTTGGAATGTCATTCGATTCCAAGGTATAAGGTCTTTAATAGGAGGCATAGCTTCTTTCACTTCTGCCACTATTAAATTTCGTTGCAAAAATACAATTTTACTATTTTTTGACCAAAATGTTTAAGCTAATTCTATTAAAAAATCCCATCTTTTTTGGATGGGATGACCTCTTCATTCTATCGTTGCTTTTCTGGAGAGAGGGCAGGCGGGGGGGTAAGCTTCGTCTTTGGATGGATGAAAGAGATTGGGCAACGGCTCTTCGAGCGATTTTCCGTGTGAGGAAATGGTAGCTTTTTACCGAATTAATGTCGGACTGCAAAGTTGGAATCGGACATAAAATAATGGCCTTCTTGAAACGAATTGTTCAACAAGGCCATTAAAAAAAGGATAAGGATGATTTAGAACAAACTCCAACTTACGGTAAGTCCAGCCATGACGATGGCAACCATGCTCATCAATTTAATCAGAATGTTCAAGCTCGGACCGGATGTGTCTTTGAAGGGGTCGCCTACAGTGTCACCCACGACGGTCGCCCGGTGTACTTCACTTCCTTTTCCTCCGAAGTTACCTTCTTCAACGAACTTTTTAGCGTTATCCCATGCACCGCCGGCATTGGCCATGAAAATGGCTAAAACGAATCCTGAGGACAAACCGCCAATCAGTAGTCCGATAACTCCTGGTACACCGAATATAATTCCGGTAATAATCGGGGCTATGATGGCAAGCAAAGATGGAAATACCATTTCGTGCTGGGCTCCCAATGTGGAAATCTGTACACAGCGTGCGTAGTCGGGTTCCGCCTTGCCTTCCAAAATACCTTTGATTTCACGGAACTGGCGTCTTACTTCTTCTACCATGTGGGCAGCAGCTCGTCCGACAGCATTCATGGTCAATCCGCAGAATAGAAATGCCATCATACTTCCTATAAACATTCCCGAAAGAACCTTCGGGTTCATCAGGGTAACATCGTAATATATCATGAAGTCTGTGAAGCTGGCATTGTGGATAGCCACTTCAAGTTGGTTCGGCAATTCCAGTACTTCAGTTCCGATTCTTTCCAATCCGATTCGGATTTCTTCAATGTATGATGCAAGCAGTGCCAGTCCGGTCAAGGCTGCAGAACCGATGGCAAAGCCTTTACCGGTAGCGGCTGTCGTATTTCCTAAAGAGTCCAAAGCATCGGTACGCTTGCGTACAGCTTCTCCCAATCCACTCATTTCTGCATTTCCGCCTGCGTTGTCGGCAATCGGTCCATAAGCATCGGTAGCCAATGTAATACCCAAAGTGGACAGCATTCCTACCGCTGCGATGCCGATTCCATACAATCCCATTCCAATATTAGAAAAATCAAATCCTGAAGCCAACCAATAAGAGAGGATGATTCCTGCGACAACAGCAATCACAGGAATGGTAGTTGATATCATTCCCAAGCCGATACCTGAGATGATGACGGTAGCAGGTCCTGTCTTTCCACTTTCAGAGAGTCTCTGTGTCGGTTTGTAAGATTGGGAGGTGTAGTATTCTGTAGAACGTCCAATGACGATACCTACAATCAGACCGACTACTACGGCAAAGGATATATTCATCCAGTTGCTGATACCCAAAGTCCAGAGAATCAAGAAGGTGAATACTACAATCAACAATGAACTGATATTGGTACCTTTAGCTAAGGCATTCAGCAACTCCTTCATGCCGGCATTTTCTTCGGTACGTACTGTAAATATACCGATTATGGAAAGAAAGATGCCGATGGCGGCAATGAGCATAGGAGCCAGAACGGCTTTCAGCTGCATGGCCGTATCGCCGGTACCGATGAAAGCGGCAGCACCTAAAGCGGAAGTTGCCAAGATGGAACCGCAATAAGATTCGTACAAGTCGGCTCCCATACCGGCCACGTCTCCTACATTGTCTCCTACGTTGTCGGCAATGGTGGCAGGATTTCTCGGGTCATCTTCCGGTATTCCCGCTTCTACCTTACCTACCAAGTCGGCTCCAACATCTGCCGCTTTCGTGTAGATACCTCCTCCTACACGAGCAAATAGGGCTTGTGTGGAAGCTCCCATACCGAAAGTCAGCATGGTAGTGGTAATGATGCAAAGTTTGGCTGTAGGATTGCTTTCATCCGCTTCAATGAAATGATCGAGAAGAATATACCAAAAAGAAATGTCAAATAATCCTAGACCGACGACTACGAGTCCCATGACTGCACCGCTTCGGAAAGCGACACGTAATCCTTTGTTGAGTGAATCGCGTGCGGCATTGGCTGTACGGGCAGAAGCGTAAGTAGCCGTTTTCATGCCCAAGAAGCCTGAAAGACCGGAGAAAAAACCTCCTGTAAGGAAAGCTACCGGAACCCATGGATTTTGAAGGTTAAATCCATACGCCATAATGGAAAAGAGTATGACCAGTCCGATGAATACCATTGTCACTACTTTGTATTGTTGCTTCAGGTACGACATGGCTCCTTCGCGTACATGCTTGGCTATTTTTTGCATCATGGGAGTACCTTCACTCTCACGCATCATCTGTCGATAGAAATACCAAGCGAGTACCAGCGCCAAGAGAGAGGCGGCTGGTACCATCCAAAATAAAAGTGTTTCCATATTATTATAAAGTATTAGATTAAGTAGTATTTCCCAAATATAATGAATATCAAGTAAAAAGGAAATGTAAAAAACACTTTTATGGGAATAATTTTTCCTTTTTCCGGTTAGGACGTAAAAGGAAAATTGCCGGCCGGTTCTGTATATCGTTGTCTTAAGTTCTTTTTGTGACAGAACATTTGAAATGGAACCATGGGAACTTCCCTAACGGAGTAGGGCTTGTAGCTCCTCAAAACTGTGAACCTTATGGACGTTCCCGTCTTGTGATAGAATTGCTTCATAAGGACTTTGTAGGAGTAGAAAGGGCAGACCTTCTTGGGAAGCATTACAGAAAATGCAATGGTATCCCCATCGGTTCAATGCATTTTGTCCCCAATGTCTCAGCATATCGCTCTCAGCCTGGAGACAGATGGAACGGTGGAAGGTGGTGCGTGGAGAATAGCTGCCCTTCTGTGCATCGAAATAAATGTTGTCTTGAGGGAAAAGATGTTCCAGCTCATCTGATAGTATCAAATCTTCTGTCACTCCGCTAGTCAATCCTTTTTCTTTAGAAAGTAACCAGAGCCGGTCGGACAATAAAAGGGCTTGATCAATGTCGTGGGTGGAAAGCAGAAAGGCTTTATTTTCTTCTTTGGCCAATTTGCGAAGCAAGGACATGATTTCTATTCGGCTCACGACATCTAAAAATGCAGTGGGTTCGTCCAATAAAATTAAAGGACATTCTTGCACTAAAGCTTTGGCGATGAAAGCTTTCTGACGTTCACCGTCGGATAATTCAGCTATGTATTTAGATGAAAGATGGGGTATGCCTACCGCTTGGATGGCATAGTCGATTACGGCCTGGTCTCTTGCATTCAGACGTCCGAAAAAGCCGGTGTGGGGTTGTCTGCCTAAGCTGACTAATTCCCTTACAGTCAGTCCGCCTGCTTGTGATTTCTCAGTCAGAACGACTCCGATGGTTCGTGAACGTTCTTTTTCGGAATAGTCTTGCAATCGTTTGTTGAGCAATCGTATATCTCCTCCTAAGGCCGGTTGCATTCCTGCCAAGGTACGTAAAAGGGTCGACTTCCCAGAACCGTTGGATCCCAAAAGACAAGTCATTTCGCCGGCGTACAGCGTGAAATTGAGTTCATTGTGAACGATGATTTCGTGCGAGTGGGTACGGTATCCGATGCAGACATCTTTTCCTTGAATTACTTTATCTTGTACTTTCATGGCGGTCTTTTTAAGGGTCGTGTTAATTGAAATATTGAATCTTTCGTTGGTTGATGATTACATACAGTATTACAGGAGCTCCTAATAGCGGAGTGACGGCATTGAGAGGAATGATACCGGACTCTCCCGGAAGAATGCAAATCAGGTTGCATAATAAAGCCACGACTGAGCCGCATAGAAGGGTAACCGGAAGCAGAAGGTTGTGGTTGGAAGTCCCCAGCATCAGTCGGGTTATGTGGGGAACAGCCAATCCGATGAAGGCAATGGGACCGCAGAAAGCTGTTGTAATCGCGGTGAGTAATCCGGCGGTGAACAGAATAGCGTTTCGAACCCGTTTGATGTTTATTCCTAGATTTTCAGCATAGCGAGGTCCGAGCAATAAAGCATTTAATGGCTTGATTAACAAGATGGATCCCACTAAACCGGCCACGATGAAAGCTGAATAGTAGGGAAGCTGTTCCAATGAGATTCCTCCGAAATTTCCCAATCCCCAAATCATGTACGAGTGGACTCCCTCAGCTGTTGAGAAGAAGTTCAGCAAAGAGATGGCGGATGAAGTGACGTAGCCAATCATAATGCCGGCTATGAGTAGCATGATGTGGTTTTTGATGAGGGTGGACAAGAAAAGAATCAGTCCCAAAATGAGGATTGCTCCTATCAGAGCACCGCATATAATCGACAGAAACCCCGTTATACAGAAAGCACCGTTTACGATGCTTCCTCCCATCCCAAGCATGACGAGTGCTACTCCCAGACTAGAACCGGAGCTTATTCCCAAAATAGATGAATCGGCCAGCGGATTATTAAATACCGTTTGAAGCATCAGGCCGCAAGTGGAGAGAGCGGCGCCGGTGAGTAAAGCAGTGACGCATTGAGGCAGTCGGGATTCCCATAGAATGAAATTCCAACTAGACTTTTCCACTTCTTTTCCCAGCAGACTATTGATTACCGCTTCTGCAGGAATGTCTACAGAACCGAAGAATAAGTTGGCTGCGATTAAGCAAAGAAGGACAATGGTCAGTCCGACGGCATAAATCAATGTTCTTTTATTCAATTTCTTTCGTTTTATTCAAGTTAGAATAATAATGTAGTGTGTAACCAGGAAGCAATTCCGGATGAAAAATCTTGGCCAAGTCTTTGAGAAGCTTTTCTGGATGAAAAGGAGCCTCTTCATAAAAATTGATTCGAGAGGTATTGCATCCGTAAATCCGCTGCTCTTTCCATGCAGAGAAATTCTTGTATGGAGCATAGTCGCTGACGAGCTCTTCGTAGCTTTTGTCCTGTGCTTGGTTGTATTTGATAAGCCAGAAATCTGCATCGTGTCCTTTATCGAATACCGTTTCGAATGATAAGGGAACGGAACCGCTGCTGGAGTTGTCGGCAAACAGGAAATTTGCTCCTGCATCGGCTAATAGAATGCTGACTGTACTCTTCCCACCAGGTACGTACCAAACGGAGCCGAATTTCAATTCCGTGATGACACTGGGGCGGTTGGTCGTTTGTTCTACTTTCTTCTTGATTTTGCAGTATTCGGTTTCTACTTGATGAAAAATGGAGTCGGCTTCGGCTTCTTTTCCTGTCAGCATACCGAAGAAGCGGATCCATTCAGCACGTCCTAAAGGAGACGTCTCCATGTAGTCGGCACATTCTATGATGGGAATGTTCAACTTCTCTATTCGTCCGTATCCTCCACTGTTTTCAAAAGGAGACAACAGAATGGCGTCAGGAGACAAATCGATGATTTTTTCAATGTCTGGATTCATGCTGTTGCCACAGTCTGCAAGGCTTCCGTTCTGGTGTAGAGAATGGATTTCTTCCATGCGGATATACGATAAGTCGCATACGCCAACTATTGCTGAAAGGCATCCCAGTTCTTTCAGCAGACTGCAGTGCACCGAAGAATAGACCAATGTCTTTTCCAAGGGAATGGGAACGATAGTACCTCCCGAAAGTCTGTCGGGTATTGGTTTCTTCTTGTCCACCAGATAATAAGAATGCAAGGTCTTGAGGGTATCCCATGGATTCCTTATGTTTACTTCCGTATAGAGGGGATGACGTGTAATGCGGATATGTTCGGCATAGCGGAATTGCAGCATGTCTGCTTCTGCTGCTTTAGTCACCTTTGTACTCTTTCCTCCGCAGGCTGTAACGAGAAGGCCCAGCAAGAGAATATAAAAAAAGTGGACGGTCTTTTTCATTTCTTGTAATATCAAATCAATTGGAATATAATGCTTTTAATAAAGGACGAATCCTGCAATCCCGCAAAGAATTATCAGCAGGATGGGATTGGTCTTGAACTTGAACGAGGCGATGAATACCCCTAAGAACAACAAGATGCTGATGCAGATTTGGTAGGTGTCTGTTCCGAAATTTTCTCCGTTCATCAAGACCAAAGCGGCAGCAGCCAACAGACCTACTACGCCAGGACGCAACCCGCTGAAAACAGAAGCAACCAGCGGATGCTTTTGGTATTTCAAGAAAAAGCGGCTGATCAGTATCATGAGGATGAATGAAGGGAGTACAACGGAAAAGGTGGTAATCAGGGAACCCAAAATACCGATTTCATGGCTATATCCCGCATTGACGATGGCGGTATATCCTACGTAGGTGGCGGAATTAATTCCGATAGGTCCTGGAGTCATCTGACTGATGGCTATGATGTCGGTAAACTCAGCACTGCTCAACCAAGCATGACGGGTAACCACTTCTCCTTGAATCATGGAAAGCATGGCGTATCCTCCACCGAATCCGAACAGACCGATCTTGAAGAATGTATAGAATAGATGAAAGAAAATCATAGGTCATTTCCTCCTTTCTGGATTTCCTCGTTTTTTTTCTGCTGGATTCTTCCATAAAGGAAACCGCCTATACCGGTAAGGATGATGATATAGATGGGGGAGAATCCTAAGAGCCAGATAAGCAAGGCGGATACGAAAGGTATCCAAACATTGTAACGGTTGATACGAGCCGATTTGGCCATTCTGAAACAGGGAGAGGCTATTAAGGCCACTACTCCGGGGCGAATTCCCTTGAAGATACGTTCCACAACCTCTACATGTTGGTACTGGCGGAAAAAGAGAGCGATGCATAAAATAATCAGGAAAGAAGGCAGGATCGTTCCCAAGGTCATAGCCAGTGCTCCAGAGAACTTTCGAAGTTTATAGCCGATGAAGATGGCTATATTGACTGCGAAGATACCAGGTACACTTTGTGCAAGGGCCAATAAATCCAGAAAATCTTCTTTCTGAATCCACTTTTGCCGGTCCACCATTTCAGATTCTATAAGAGGTACCATTGCATATCCTCCTCCGATGGTGAACAAACCAATTCGGAAGAAGATACAGAAAGCTTTCAGATAAAAACTCATAATCGTTTATTTCATCGTTTCTTGTTTCATATACGTGCTCGGAGTCACTCCGTAATGTTTCTTGAAGGTATCGGTGAAATATTTAGGGTCGGCGAATCCCAATAATTGGGATACTTCAGAGACTGAATATCGCTTGCTCTTCAATAATATACCGGCTTCCTGCATTCGGATATTACGGATTAATTCCGCAGGTGCAATGCCTGTCAACGCCTTAATCTTGTTATAAAAGCTGGTACGGCTCATGTTTACGGCGGCACAGAGAGTGTCTACGTTGAGGCCGTCACTTAACCCATCTTTTATCAGTTGCGTAACGCGTTGGATGAACTCATCGTCCAACTCGGACAGCAGGGTAGAAGGTTCCTCCTCTGATACCGGCGGATTCTCTTTCAGACTTTCTACCAAAGTCTTCTGGAGACGGTGGCGTAATAGGTTCCTGTTTTCTAATACATTGCTGATGTTGGCTTTCAAAACGCTCAAGTCGAACGGCTTGACGATGTAGCGGTCTGCCCGCATCTTTAACCCGTCCAAAATGTGTTCCTTGTCATTCAGAGCAGTAAGCAGAATAATCGGAATGTGACTGGTCTCCATGTTGTTCTTCAATCGTCTGCACATTTCGTGTCCGTCCATGATAGGCATCATAACGTCCGACAGAATCAAATCAGGCGGACATTTGGTGGTCTTTTTTAGTGCTTCTGCTCCGTTGCTGGCACTGTCTGTTATATAAGTGTCGGATAATGCTTGTACAAGGAACAATCGTAAAGAGGTGTTGTCTTCTACTACCAATATTCGCGGTGTCCCTTCTGGATGCGTTTGCTGTGCAGGCAACTCCTCCGGAAGAATATCGGTATGATCTTGCATCAAAGTAGAAGAAACGAGATCTTTATTCTTTTGCTCTGCCTCCTTGTAGGAATAATGTTTGCTCCAAATAGGGAAACTTAAAAGGAAACTGGTTCCTGCATTCTCCTTGCTGTTGAAGGTGATTTTTCCTTGGTGATTCTGAATCAGCCGGTATGTCAGCAGCATACCTACTCCAGAGCCTGCAATCAGCTGGTTGGTTACATTCTTTCCACGGAACAAGAACTTGAACAACTTCTTCTGATCTTTCTGGGGTATGCCGATTCCTGTATCCGTAATCTTCATGGACCAGATATTTTTGGAATAGCTGGTCTCGATTGTGACGGCTCCTCCAATAGGTGTGTACTTGAGGGCATTGGAAATCAGGTTCCTCAGTATCGAATCCATTTTGTTGCGGTCAATCCATACTTCCAAGGTTTCAAAACTGCTGTTGAATTTCAAAGTCAGTTCTTTCTGTTCTGCATAACTTTCGAAATGCTTCAGGTACGATTGGATATAATGGTTCAACTCTTCTTTTTCCACCACGACCTTTGAACTGTATAGTTCTTCCTTTTGGAAGTTCATCAGGTTGTTCGCCAATTCCGAAAGGTTATCGGTATTTTGTATGGCCAGGTTCAAGTTGGTCAACCCTTCATCCGACAACTGTTCTTTCATAAGAATTTCTCCGAGAGGTGCCTTAATCAAAGTCAGCGGTGTTCGGATATCGTGTGCCGTATGAATAAAGAAGTTAATTTTAGCTTGGGATGTGAGCCGGTCTTTTTTGATCACTTGATACCTGAGTAGGGCATAAATAGTACCGCAAAGAATCAGTGCATATACCAAGAAAGCCCAGAAAATCAGCCAATAAGGACGACCGACGATAATTTGGATGCATTTCTCTTCCAAGAACTGGTTGTTATCCAATAAGTATGCACGCACTTTCAGGGTATAGTTCCCCGGTGAAAGGTTGGTGTATCGAATCAAATTGTCGGTAGACGGTTCGGTCCACTGATCATAAAATCCTTCCAATTTCCAGCTATAAAGGATGTTTGAAGGGTTGTCGTAATTGATGGATGATACGTTGAAAGAGAATGTATTCTGGTTATAGCTTAAATTCAGTAAAGTAGTCTCATTGAGTAACTTGTCCAAAGGTGACCCTTCTTCTTTAGGGTGTACTGCCTGAAACATGATATTCAAGTTCTCGAAAATCATGTGACTGGAAAAATGGCGTGGAAAATTGATGTTGTCGGCTATGACGATAGCTCCTTCATCGCTTCCGAAGTACATTTTTCCATCTCGGGTATGGATTGCCGCATTCTGATTGAAGCTGGAAGCTAACAGTCCCTGTTCTTTGGTCCAATGGGTGGCCAGGTGTTCGCTGATGTCAAAAAATACCAGGCCATTGTCTGTTCCCAAGAAAAAGTCGCCTTTACCGTTCGGAATGATACTATAAACGTTGTTGGTAGTCAATCCGCAGTTTGTGGTATTGAAATTCCGGTCTGTATTCTTGACATTGTCGATTACATACAATCCGTTGCCATAGGTAGCAATGTATGTGAGTGAATCATTTTCAGATTGGTAAATGGCATTCACGCATCCTACTTTGTCCGATAGGGGATATTTCTGCATGTTCTTGCTGGTTCGGTCGAACGTGTACAAGCCGTTGATCGTACCAATCCACAAGAAATTATCATCCTTCTTGGATACTAAAGTGATGGGATAAGTGGTGTGATAAAGTTGGGTCGTCTGCGTTTTCGGGTCGTAATTTCTCAAACTATAATAACCTCCTCCCCAAATGGTCCCATTTTTGTCGCGGAAAATACTTCTGATGTATTTGTCAGGAGTGATGTTCTGTCCAGTCGTTGACTGAAGGACATAATCCACCTTTCCAGAATGTTTCTGTATCCTGTACGTTCCAGACATGTATCCACCGGCAAGGATGACTCCCGGTGTAGATTCGCAAAGTGAGATGAAGATGCGGTTGGCGTTATGAGCATCGGGAGAACCTTCTGAAAGGTAAGTCTTCCATTTGTTCTCTTTGCTGTAATAGCAGCTGATTCCGTTACACGTACCGAACCAGATGTCACCTTCCGAATCTTCTATAATGGCATTGATGCGGTTGTCAACCAGTGACTCCTTTTCTGTAGGAGTGTGCTTGATCCACTTGTAACTTTCATATTTCTCAGAGTAGATAGTAATTCCCGTAGGATAAATTACATTCCATATTCTGTTGGCCTTGTCGATGCAGATATCCTTTACGATACTGCCGTTCATCTTATTCGACTCTTCGTAATTTTCCTTCAAGAAGTGCATGAATTTTCGTTTTCTTAAATTCAGTTTATACACTCCACTTCCATCGGTGGCGATAAGCACTTCGTTCGGGTTTTTGTAATACGGTTTGATGGTATTGATGCCTACATCCTTTAATTCGTTGCCAAGGTTGATGATTTCCTTGCTATTGAAATCGTAGAGGTAGAGTCCGTTCAAAAGGGTGCTGATAATCAAATTATCTGTTTCCTTGTGGAAATAAATGTAGTTAATCAGATTGATGTTGTCAACGCTGATACGTTCATTTTGTGAGAAAGTCTTGTCTTGGAACGAACATTGATAGATGTACTTGTTGGTAGCGAAGAAGAATTTCCCGTTTTCTCCTTCGGTGACGCAATTGATATCTCCTTCCAAAAAACGGGAGGTCACATAGCTGGTATCTTGCTTTGCATCATACTGCACCAGCTCATTTTCGCAGCAGAACCAGAAAATCTGTTTGCTGTCGAGGAAAGTGGCGGTGATGGGTTTACCTCTCAAAGCAGGAAAATTGGCCCGTAAATTAAATACGAGAACGAACTGATCTTTCATTTCGTCGTATTTGAATACATAACCGTCCTTCCCATATTCCCATAGGGTATTTTCAGAGTCTACGGTAATGTGGTTGATGTCAGGATAAAAGTGGGCACTTTTTCCATCAATGTTGAGATTATAATGAATGAAATATTTCCCGTCATAGCGGTCTACTCCTTTGTGGGTCAGAATCCAAATGTAGTCTTGAACTCCCTGTTCAATGGAGAGAACACGGCGACTGCTCAGTCCGTCTTCAATTCCAATATATCGGAACACTTGTGCATTTGCAGATAAAGAAGTGACGACGAGAAAGAATAATATCAGAATTCTTTGCATCATATTGAATGAATCAATCGTTTATGCAAATTTCGCAAAAAATGATGGCTTATCAAAATATAAATGAAAAAAGGTTTCCTTCATTCTGAGACGAAGGAAACCTTTATAAGTTAAAATCTTATGTGTATAAGATTGATATTATTTCTTGTTAGCTTCCACCCATTTGCGAGCGTTTACGAAAGCTTCCATCCACGGAGTGATCTGGTCGCTGTGAACGCGGTCTGCTGGGTAATATGCATTTTCCCAAGGGAAGCAAGCACGTTCCAAGTGAGGCATCATAGCCAAATGACGGCCATCCTGTGAAGCGATACCAGCTACGCTGTAATCAGAACCGTTAGGGTTGCCTGGGTATTCATCGTAAGAATACTTCAAGACTACGTTGTAGTGATCTTCTGGATAAGGCAATGAGAACTTACCTTCACCGTGAGCTACCCAAATACCGAGTTTAGAACCGCTCAAAGAGCCGAACATTACGCTGCGGTTCATAGGAACAGTTACACCCAAGAAGGCTGATTCAAACTTGTGAGAGTCGTTATGCAGCATCTTGCCTTTCTTCTTGTCTTCTGGAGTGATCAAACCTAATTCCATCATCAACTGGCAACCGTTACATACACCGAGTGACAAGGTGTCTTTACGAGCGTAGAAGTTGTCGATAGCAGCTTTTGCTTTCGGGTTGTACAAGATACTTGCTGCCCATCCCTTAGCAGAACCAAGAACGTCGGAGTTAGAGAAACCACCGCAGAATACGATGAAGTTTACATCTTCCAAAGTTTCACGTCCGCTTACAAGGTCGGTCATCATCACGTCTTTCACGTCAAAACCAGCCAAGTACATCATGTAAGCCATTTCACGTTCACCGTTTGTACCTTTAGCACGGATGATAGCTGCTTTCACGCCTGATGGAGTACGGCGGTCTGGGTCCAAACCGAATTGTGAAAGTTTACCGGTAAATGAAGGATCGAATGCAAATTCGATAGGCTGCTGTTCGTAGTTTTCGAAACGTTTCTTCGCACAGCCGTTCATGCTCTGTTTGCGATCCAACAAGTAAGAAGTTGAGTACCATACTTCACGCAAATAGTCGATACCGAACTGGTAAGTTGCGTCGTTCTTAGTAACGAGGATATGACGTTCGTCGGTTGGAGTACCAATCTTCACGAAGCCTACACCGGCGTCTTCCAAAATCTTCTTTACTTCAGCCTTGTTCTTATCGGCTACCTGGATAACGATACCTGGGTTTTCAGCGAACAAAATCTTAACGATGTCGTCAGACTTAATCTTATCCAAACTGATTTCCATACCGCCTTCTGTATTCGCGAAGCACATTTCAAGCAATGTAGTAATCATACCACCTGCAGAAATATCGTGACCAGCCAACAGCAAGCCTTTGTTAACCAATTCCTGAACAGCCAAGAATGCGTCGCGGAAGTATTCTGGATTCTGAACGGTAGGAACGTCGTCGCCTACCTTATTTAATGACTGAGCAAATGCAGAACCGCCCAATCTTAATTCATCGAAACTGAAGTCAACGTGATAGAATGTAGACTTAGGATCGTTTACCATGACTGGAGAAACTACCTTCTTAACGTCTGAAACTTCACCGCCAGCTGAAACGATTACAGTACCTGGGCTGACAATCTTTTCACCGTTAGGATACTTCTGAGTCATTGACAAAGAGTCTTTACCGGTAGGTACGTTAATCTGCAATGCACAGCAGAAATCAGACAATGCTTTAACAGCTTTGTACAGACGAGCGTCTTCACCTTCCTGAGAGCGGCAAGGCCACATCCAGTTGGCTGACAATGAGATGCTGTCCATGCCTTCTGCCATCGGAGCCCAAACCAAGTTGGTCAAAGCTTCAGATACAGCCAATACAGAACCCTTGGCTGAATCAGCCAAAGCAGCCTGAGGAGCATGGCCCAAAGCTGTAGCGATACCTTTTTCACCACGATAGTCGAGGGCAACGACACCACAGTCGCTCAAAGGCAACTGGATTTCACCCTGACACTGCTGGCGTGCAATCTTACCTGTTACAGAACGGTCTACCTTATTGGTTAACCAGTCTTTACAAGCGACAGCTTCCAACTGCAATACGCGGTTGATGTATTCGTTTAATTTAGTGATATCGTAAGAAACGTTTTCGTAGTGACGTTCTACGGTCTTGTCAATCATATAAGTCTTAGGAGAAGAACCGAACATCTGGTCAACAGCCAAGTCGAATGGACGAACGCCGTCAGCCTGTTCAAATGCGAAACGATGGTCGCCGGTTGTTTCACCGACTACGTACATCGGAGCACGTTCACGTTCTGCAATCTTGCGTACATGTTCCAATTTTTTTTCATCAATCAACAATCCCATACGTTCCTGAGATTCGTTGGCGATGATTTCTTTTGCAGACAAAGTTTCGTCACCGATAGGCAACTTGTCCATGTGAATCAAACCACCGCAATCTTCTACCAACTCTGACAAGCAGTTTACATGACCTGCTGAACCGTGGTCGTGGATAGATACGATTGGGTTTTCATCTTCTTCACACAATGCACGCACTACGTTGTAAGCACGTTTCTGCATTTCTGCATTGGCACGCTGTACTGCGTTCAATTCGATACCAGAAGAATAGCGACCTGTTTCAACTGAAGAAACAGAACCACCACCTAAACCGATGCGGTAGTTGTCACCACCTACAACCACAACTTTGTTGCCTGGTTCTGGAGCACCCTTCAAGCAATCGCGCTGTGTACCGTAACCAACACCACCTGCCAACATGATAACTTTATCGTAAGCATATTTTTCGTTGTTTTCCTGGTGTTCGAAAGTCAATACAGAACCACAGATAAGTGGCTGGCCGAATTTGTTACCGAAGTCAGAAGCACCGTTTGACGCTTTGATCAAGATCTGTTCTGGAGTCTGGTACAACCATTCACGTACAGGAAGAATGTTTTCCCAGTCGCGACCTTCGTCGGTACGTGGATAAGAAGTCATGTAGACAGCAGTACCTGCGATAGGCCAAGAACCTTTACCACCACCCATACGGTCGCGGATTTCACCACCTGTACCGGTAGAAGCACCGTTGAACGGTTCAACTGTAGTAGGGAAGTTGTGTGTTTCAGCTTTCAAAGAGATGACTGATTTCACATCTTTGATGACGAAGTAGTCGGCTGTTGAATGATCGTTTGGAGCGAACTGCTCAATAACTGGACCTTCAGCAAAGGCTACGTTGTCTTTGTATGCAGAAATGATTTTATTCGGATTTTCCTGAGTAGTTCTCTTGATCATCTGGAACAATGAAGATTCCATTTCTTCACCGTCGATGATGAATGTACCACCAAAGATTTTGTGGCGGCAGTGTTCAGAGTTGATCTGAGCGAAACCGAAGACTTCAGAGTCAGTCAATTTACGTCCCAAGTCTTTTTCTACCTTCAAAAGATAGTCCATTTCTTCGCGAGAAAGAGCCAGACCTTCTTTTTCGTTATATTCTTCCAAGTTTTCGATGTAGACGATAGGCTGAGGAGTGTGTTTTACCTCAAAGATGTTTTGATCCAAGCCCTTGTACATACGCTGCAACATAGGGTCGTATTCTGCGCTCTCGTCTTTTACTGGAAAATATTCCTCGATACGGCGGATTTCTCCGTCCAATCCCATGTTCTGAGTGATTTCCACTGCATTGGTACTCCACGGAGTAATCATCTCACGGCGGGGGCCGATGAAGCATCCTTTCAGATTTTCTTCTTTTTCCACAGTGGCTTCTCCATAAAGCCAGCACAATTTTTTGATGTCTTCAGCATTCAATTCCTGACAGCATGCTGTAGCAATCACACTGTTTGTTTGGGTTCTGAAAAATAGAATCATAGCACTTATTTAGTTTTTACTGAAAATACAGTATTTAATTATTGTGCAAAGTTAAATAAAACCCTCTTTTTGTGAAAGAAATTAAGCATGAATTATAGGTACTTTCGCAAAAAAGTGTCATCTTTGCAGTATGAATTGGATTGAACAGGTAACGATACTTGATTTGTTGGTGAAAGGTCTGGTCATCGGGGTGGTCGTGTCTGCTCCGTTGGGTCCAGTGGGCGTTCTTTGTATTCAGCGTACGTTGAATAAAGGACGCTGGTTTGGATTTGTAACGGGTCTAGGAGCCGCTTTAAGCGATATTTGTTATGCATTCCTTACGGGATACGGCATGAGCTTCATGGATGAATTCATCATGAAGCATCAGGTCCTTTTACAGATATTGGGCAGCATCATGTTGTTCGTTTTCGGCGTTTATACGTTCCGCAGCAATCCGGTGAAGGAATTGCGCCCCGTTTCTTTTAAAAGAGGAACTTATCTGCATAATTTTATAACGGCTTTTTTCGTTACATTCTCTAACCCGTTGATTATCTTTTTGTTCATAGGCTTGTTTGCCCGATTCTCTTTCGTTATGCCAGGCAGTCCTCTCGGCTTTCAGTTGGTAGGTTATCTAGCCATTATCATGGGGGCTGTTTTGTGGTGGCTCAGTACGACGTACTTCGTCAATAAAGTTCGCACGCATTTCAATGTCCGAGGTATTTGGGTCTTGAATCGCGTGATAGGCAGCGTGGTAATGGTTGCTTCTCTCGTGGGACTGGTGTTGGCTTTCTATGGAAATTCTTTGTATTGATCATGTATATTTCTCAACAGTTAAAACAACAAAATATAGCAGAGTATCTGCTCTATATGTGGCAGGTAGAAGATCTTATTCGTGCAAACGAATTTGACATGAATAAGATAAAGAAAACAATTGTGGATCCTTATCCGGTTTCGGAAGAACAGAAGAAGGCGTTGGCCCAGTGGTATGAGGATCTGATTAATATGATGCACGATGAAGGGGTGATGGAGAAAGGGCACCTTCAAATTAATCGGAATATTATTGTGTGGCTCACAGACTTGCATCTGCAATTGCTCAAGTCGCCGAAATTTCCTTATTACAGTGCTGCTTATTACAAGGCTCTTCCTTTCATTGTAGAGTTGCGTGCCAAAGGTGCCGATAAGGATGCTCCGGAACTGGAGACATGTTTTGATGCCATGTACGGCGTGCTGCTTTTGAAACTTCAGAAGAAAGAAGTGACTGAAGAAACTCAGAAGGCCATTAAGGTCATCAGTGATTTGCTGGCGATTTTGGCTGGATATTATATTAAAGATAAAAAGGGAGAACTCGAACTATGAAGAATATCTTGATTACCGGAGTGAAAGGGCAACTGGGCTGTGAAATGCGTCTGCTGGCCGAAGAAAATGAAGGATACAATTATTTCTTTACGGATATCAATGAATTGAATATCTGTGATGAACAGGCTGTAAAGGATTATGTAATTCGTAATCAAATAGATATTATTGTCAATTGTGCTGCGTATACTGCTGTAGACAAGGCTGAGGATGATCCGAAACTTTGTAACGAACTGAACCATAATGCTCCGGGGTATTTGGCGAAGGCTATCGCTAACCGTAAGGGGTACTTGATTCAGATTTCTACAGATTATGTGTTCGATGGAACTTCACATATCCCATACAATGAAGAGCACACTCCTTGTCCGAATTCAGTGTATGGCATCACTAAATTAGCCGGTGAAAAAGAGGCTATGCGTTATTGTAAGAATACCATGATTATTCGTACAGCATGGTTGTATTCCGTTTTTGGAAACAATTTTGTGAAGACGATGATTCGACTGGGAGAAGAACGCGATCAGTTGGGAGTGATATTCGACCAGATTGGTACACCGACTTATGCTCGTGATTTGGCGGTAGCTATCTTTACGGCTATCAATAAAGGCATTGTTCCCGGTATTTACCACTTCAGTAACGAAGGAGTTTGTTCTTGGTATGATTTTGCGAAGGAAATTCACTATTGTGCAGGAATTACGGATTGTCATGTAAGCCCGTTGCATACGGAAGATTATCCGACTAAGGCTTCTCGACCGCATTATTCTGTGCTTGACAAGACCAAGTTCAAACAAATTTACGGAGTGGAAATTCCTTATTGGAAGGATAGTTTGCTGGAATGCATCGCTTTCCTTCGTAAATTGCATGAAAACGAGGGATGATAGAAGAGGATAGGGGACTGGCAGGTCCTCGCAATTACTTCTCCCTTGCATTAAGAAAATAACATTATCATCATATATGAATCAAGAAATAGAAAGAAGACGTACGTTTGCCATTATTGCGCATCCGGATGCCGGTAAGACTTCATTGACTGAAAAGCTGTTGCTTTTCGGTGGTCAGATTCAGGTGGCAGGAGCGGTAAAGTCAAACAAGATTAAGAAGACTGCTACATCCGACTGGATGGATATAGAAAAGCAGCGTGGTATCTCAGTAACTACCTCCGTGATGGAGTTTGATTACCATGATTATAAGATAAATATCTTGGATACTCCGGGACACCAGGACTTTGCGGAAGATACTTTCCGTACGCTTACTGCTGTAGATAGCGTTATTATTGTTGTCGACGGAGCGAAGGGTGTGGAAACTCAGACTCGTAAATTGATGGAAGTGTGCCGTATGCGTAATACGCCGGTGATTATTTTCATCAATAAGATGGACCGTGAGGCAAAAGACCCGTTCGATTTGTTGGATGAAATGGAAGAAGAGCTTGCTATTAATGTACGTCCATTGACTTGGCCGATTGAAAGCGGTCCTCGTTTTAAGGGGGTATATAACTTATATGAAAAGAAATTGAACCTCTTCCAGCCTTCGAAGCAGGTGGTGACCGAGAAGGTTGAAGTGGATATCCATACTGAAGATTTGGATAATCATATCGGTAGTCCGTTGGCTCAGAAACTTCGTGATGAGTTGGAGCTGATTGACGGTGTTTATCCAGAATTTGATGTGCAGGCTTATAAGCGCGGTGAATTGGCTCCGGTGTTCTTCGGTTCTGCTTTGAACAACTTCGGTGTTCAGGAATTGTTGGATTGCTTCGTTGAAATCGCACCAAGTCCTCAACCGGTTGAAGCGGTGGAACGTGAGGTGACTCCCGATGAACCGAAGTTTACGGGTTTTGTCTTTAAGATTACGGCAAATATTGACCCTAATCATCGTTCTTGTGTGGCTTTCTGTAAGGTATGCTCTGGTAAGTTTACCCGTAATACTCCGTATTTGCATGTCCGTCACAACAAGACCATGCGTTTTTCTTCGCCCACCCAGTTTATGGCTCAGCGTAAGACGACTGTCGATGAGGCTTGGGCTGGTGACATCATCGGCCTTCCAGATAATGGAGTGTTCAAGATTGGTGATACCTTGACCGAAGGTGAAAATCTTCATTTCAAGGGATTGCCTAGCTTCTCACCGGAAATGTTCAAATATATTGAAAATGCTGATCCGATGAAGACAAAGCAGTTGAACAAGGGTATCGACCAGCTGATGGACGAAGGTGTGGCACAGTTGTTCGTCAACCAGTTCAATGGACGTAAGATTATCGGTACTGTAGGTCAGTTGCAGTTTGAGGTTATCCAGTATCGTTTGGAAAATGAATACAATGCAAAATGTCGTTGGGAACCGTTGAGCTTGTACAAGGCTTGTTGGATTGAAAGTGAAGATCCGGAAGAATTGGAAGCATTCAAGAAACGTAAGTTCCAGTATATGGCAAAAGACCGTGATGGTCGTGATGTATTCTTGGCTGATAGTGGATATGTATTGCAGATGGCTCAGATTGACTTTAAGAATATCAAGTTCCACTTTACATCCGAATTCTAATAGTGTCGCTGTACTTTCTCGATGGATAATCGTTCAGAGGAGAAAGAAAAGCGGATTAAATAGTCGTCCCTTAAGAACATCTTTATCTATTGATATTCAATAATTTAGTTT
>JAHHQU010000059.1 GCA_020026225.1 Phocaeicola sp.
ATCGGTTCTGAGTGGACTTTACTTCTTTTATATCCATTCCAAACTTCTGCAAGATTTCAATATCAGCTTTAATTGTCTGACGGTGCGACTTAATATCATATTTCTCCAGACACTGCAAAAGCTGCGCCGTAGTAAGGTAGTGATCTTCATCTGTCTGTTCATATAATATCTTGGCAAGATACAACGGCCTTACTTTTGCATCATTGTCCATTCAGATCACCTTCTCATTCATCTTCTATAACTTCCATCAAATCGCCTATATCGCAATGAAATATCTTGCAAAGTCGAAGCATGACTTCCATAGATACAGGCTGATCTTTATTTAATTTGGTCATGGTATATGTACAAATCTCTGCGGCAGATGCAAGTTCTTTCTTTTTCAGCTTATTTTGCTTCATCTTTCTCCACAATTTATCGTAGCTAACAAGCATACTGACATCGCCTCCAATGATTCTCAATTTTCTCATTACCTCATCTGCTCAGAAGTCTGCAAACCATTTTGCGTATAACTCTTGACGGTACCGAAATTGGTACCGGGTCCATTTTATACACTGTCAGATTTTACGCTTACAATGATATAATAGTAAAAGCACCATGTGTGTTATTGCACACTCACGATGCTTTTACTGATGACTATTTATTTTTTGACTGCCTATATCGTTTCCACCCAATTATAACCAGTGCAATACCTACAATAATCAACACAGGTATCGGCCAATTGAGTTGTCCTGTCTGGGGCAGTTTAGAATCGCTTGGATCCGCTGGAACAATCGGATTAGACGGAGGATCTGAATCTTCTGGGTTCCAACCACATTTTGGTGAAGTTGTTACTGTATAGTTTATACTTCCATCCCATAACAGCGGAACACTTACGAGAAACGGATCTACATAATATGATTCATTTTGGGGTGTCACTTTTGTTCGCACAACCAAATATATCGCAGGATCAAGATTGTAAAATGAAGCGTTTCCCTGTCTGTCAGTTTCGTCCGATGCAATGTATTCTTCATCGGCAACCATTGAAGTTAATTGTTTTGCCTTAGCACGGGACTCTTCCGCAGTTAGGTTTCCCCAGTCACAGTCAATATTTTTGTATTTCGGCAATATTGTATATCGAATATGTGAATTTCCCTCAGACATCAAAACCTCAGCATCTGCAATGCGAACAATTGAAAATTCATCTTCAGCGATGTAAAATCGTTCTCCATCTACATGAGTAGAACAGTGGAGATAAAGTGTGCCTGACCATTCTGCCGCAAAAGCCGGGAGACAGAACATAGACAACAGTATTGAAATACAAATTGTAATAATAATTCTATGTAGTTTCATGTTACTGTCTCCTAGCTCTAACTAACCTAAACATTTTTCTAAAGACCAAACGCAAAATCAAAAAAACTAAAATTGCAAGCAAGCCAAGTATCAAATGTTTGTATTGCAGGGGTATCTTGTCAAGAATATCTCCTTCCGCTTCTGGAATAAGGGAAGATCCATCTGCTGGTGGTGTATATGGAATGCGTGTTCCCCGGACAAGTAGCCGATGGGAATTGATTCCATAAGGTGTGCACGTGATAAGAGTCACGTAGTCTTCACCTGGCACAATTGCCAATTCTTTGGTATCATCCGGTAAGACCATTAGGATTTGATCCACTTGATAAGCAAGGATCTGATCCAAAACCCGGATATAAAAGCAATCACCTTTCTTGACCTGGTCCAAATTGGTGAACAGACTAGCTGAAGGCAGGCCTCTGTGTCCAGAAAGGGCCGCATGGGTGGATGGTCCACCCACTGGCAGAGAGGTGTTCTCTACATGGCCGATGCCGACCTGCAAAACAGATTCTTTGGTACCGTGATAAATTGGAATAGTTTCATTCAGCGTGGGTAGAACAATATAACCAATCATTCCATTACCAGTTAAATCTAGCACTTTCCAGTATTCATCTCGGCAGAAGGGTCTTCCCAATTCATCGGTAAGTGGGAACCCCTCCTGTGTTTCTTTTGCCAATACACGATTGTAATCGATTGCCTGCTGCAGAATCGCCTGTCGAGCCGCTTCATTTTGTTGTTCTACCAGTCCGTCATAACTGCCAGCTGCCCGGCTACCATTTTTTCCTGATAGATATGTACTGAGGGATGGATAGAGCAGGATCGCTGCTCCAATCAGAACACAAAGCAGTCGAATAACGCTCTGCAGTTTCTTTTGCATGGATTACTCCTGCTCCTTCTTCTTGCGAGAGGTGAAGCCGATACCGCCAATAACCAGTGCAGCACCAACAATGGTCAGACCAATGGTACCAATGCTACCAGTTTCAGGCAGGAAGGTACCGTTCTTGTTCTGAACATTGATCACGTTGCTCGCAGTACCCTCGGCGTTGCCTACAACATACTTGGGGAAGCCGGTAGACAGAGAGCCGTCCATCTCATACTGAGCCTGGATCTCAAACCCAACCGGCTTTGTCAGAGGATTATATCCGTCAGGTGCAGCCTTTTCCACCAGCTGATATTTACCAGCCTTCATACCCTTGATGACGACATTACCAGTAACCACGGTGACAAAGGTGTCCACACCAGTTGCCTGCTCAGCTGCAGTTGCCACACGATACTCTGTATCGGAAACCTTTACCAGCTTGATGGTCTTTCCAGTGGAATCCTGCAGTTCGAACACAGCACCGGGCAGCAGAGTTTTCATGTCGCTGTTTGCATACTTATGAATCTGGATGTCAAAGGTGTAGGTTTTTGTAATAGAGGGCTCAGAGGTACCGTGCTGTGCATTATCGGGATCGTTGCTGTACTCCAACGCAGCCTTGTTGGTGTTGGGGTTGGTGCCAACCTGAGCATTCTCATTCAGAGTTGCAGCATAGCTGACCTTGATTGCAGCGCCAGGAACTGCACCGGGGACCTTCTTCAGATCGGTAAAGGTGATTTCCAGAACAGTCTCACCATCAGTGCCATTGCTGGTAGCAACGGTATAATTGTTATCCATAGTCACTTCCTGACCATCGATGGTGACCTTAATAGTGTTCTGATCCAGAGTCAGCCCCTTGGACATGGTATCCTTAAACTTAAAGAAATAGGTAGTGTAGTCAGTCATGTTGGGAACCTTGGATGTCAGCTCAAAGTTGACCTTGTCGCCGATCTGTGCAGAGGTACCGTGGCCGCCTTCCGGGGTAACAGTTTTATCAACGGTGGGATACTCGGTCTTCAGATTGATGTTGACAACAGCATCGTCACGCACGTTGACTAGCATAGCATCGGTCACACGGTTGGTAGCAGTGGAACCACTGGCAGGCAGCACCAGATAGTAGCCAGAGGTCAAGTTGTTGAAGGTAACGCTGTTGGTATCGCCAGCAGTCTGCTTCTCGGTCAGGTCAGCAAAATCAGTGCTGTGTGCTTTATAGTTAGCTTTTGCCTCCTTAGCAAAATCAATCAGAGAAGTACCCACAGTAGTGGTGCTTTCTGACTGGAGCTTGGAGACATAGTCATAAGCTTCCTGAGAAGTAGCATTCTCGTCGACACCCTTATGCAACTGCTGATTGAAGAAATCCTGCCAAGCAGACTCCAGAGTGTAACCGACAGTTGCGCCATCAGCGCCAATGTTGCCAGTAAACATACGAACGATGGTCACATTCTTGCCTTTTAGCTGTGGACCGCTAACGGTAATAACACCGTTAGTTTCAACTGCCAAAGGATTGATAGAGTGTTCTGCCGCAAATGCGGTCAAGCTCAAGCCCATGGCTATAGTAAGGACCAAGAGCAGAGACACGATTTTTTTCATTGTTTTCATTGTTAATTATCCTTTTCTTTTAAAATTTATTTGGGTACTTAATTAGGTTGCTTAATGTATTAGAGCTGATAGAAAGTCTTTCTATTCTGAAAAATCCCAAACATAATAAGCAAACCGCCTGTCACGATAAAACACCAGTCACCTCCTTCCCCGGTAGCGGGCAATTTACCAGCTATCTTATTCTTTACAATAAGATTCCAGTCAGTTGCACTATCCTTGTTTTCTAAGAAAGCCATGTCAGAAAGCGTTGTACTTCCCAAGGTAATTATTGGACCTTCATTTGTCACTTCAACCGCTATTGGCTTCTGAAGAACAGCGAAGCCAACTGGAGCTGAGGTTTCAACTATATAATAGTTCCCCAATTTCAGTTCTATAGCGTCTGACTTTCCGTTGTTGTCTGTTGAAATTGAAGAATATTTTCTAATACCAAATACTCCTGACATTCCAGGAATATTCTCTGCACCAGATATATTCTGATCCACCTGTTCGTAGATATCGAAAATCGCACCAGACAGCAGACTATTATCTGCTGCGCTTATTTTTATTATGTTTAAATTTGTTTTCGCAGTGACCGCATTTTTATGATTTATAACAGATGTTTCATATGCGACAGGCTTATTCCCTGAATTTGGCCCATGAAATTCTTCATAAATATCAAAATGTTCAAACGGATAATCCGTTCTTTGGGCTTCTTCTCTTAAATAATATCTACCATCATGTGATTGATAGTGTAAATAAGACTTTGTACTCTCTACATAGAAAATCGTACCATCGTATTCACTATCCTGCGATGAAATGTATTGATTTACTTTCGCATCTGCTTCATTCTCAACAATCTGTTCACCCTTGATATATACACTTCCCGAAGCTGATTTATTTTCAAAGATAAACCCCTCTCCTTTGTCCTGCCGTTTAAATCTAACAGTCCACTTTGCATACTCCGGTACATTGGAAAGTGTACCATCGTCATTCACTGTAACTTTCCCCCGAGTCATATGCTTATGTCCAGTAGTATATGTTTCGTGCGTCAAGACATCCGGCAAGTTTCTCACCTTAAACACATACGTTTTTCCGTCTTCTAAATCCTGAGTATCTTTTTTTATCCACTCACCAGATGAACTGCTTTCTGCATCAACTTTGGTAATCGGTCCATACTCTGCTGTATATCCCGCAATGGGATTCTCTACGATTGAATAGGGAAATTCCTCATCACCATTAGGTAACTCAAGCCCTTCAAACACTCCCTGCCAGCCATTCTCTGCATTGAGAACAAGCTCTCGCCCTGTAGGTTTCATATCACCTTCCACACTTTTTTTGTACAAGGCTATTGTTACGGGACTTTGTCCATCATCCCCATCAGCCCATTCTTTTTTTACTTTCAAACTTGTGGTCGCTGGTGTTTCAACCTTCTCATTCCTTATCACAGTCTGATATGTTCCGGAAATAGGGTCGAGTTCATAAAGCACAAACTTATCTATTTTACCGGCAAATTCATCTTTATCTTCTCTTGTATAGTATTTTTGATCATGCTCACTGTACTCAAGATACGTTTTTGCACTTTCCACATAGAATATACGGTCTTCCGGCGGAATATATTGGTTCACCTTTGCATCGCTTTCATGCTCTACACAATGTTCTCCTTGCATATGAAAGGTTCCATTGTAATAATTTGAAAATATAAAGCCGTCACCCTTGTCCTGACTTCTATATCGGACTGTCCACATGGCTGATGCAGGTACATCAACGATCGTTCCATCGGTATTTACTGTAATGGTACCTCTTGTTAATAATTTTTCCTGTGTGTGATCCAGAACTGCGTCTATTACTTCCGGATCTTTTACTCGGAACACGTATGTTTTCCCATCTTGCAAACTGTTATCTTGTGAGGGCCTCCACGAATCCGGTACTTTTTCTATAGGACCGTATTTCGATGTGTATCCATCAATCTGTTCTTCAACAACCGTATAAGCAAATTCCTTGCCATCCTTCGGAATGTCGAGATTATCGAACACTCCTTGCCAATTATTTTCTTGACTTAAGGTAAGTGTTCGTCCAGTAGATTGTGATATTCCATCATTTCCTGTTTTCCATAATGTAACAGTAACTGATTCGTTGAGTGGGAATTGATCATCTGACCATTGCTTTATTACTTTAAGACTGGTTTTTGTTTTATTCCTTTCAGGGATGCTTAATGGCAACGCTATATCATCTACCAGCCCAAATCCGTCGCCCAAATCATATTCATCGCAAGATACTGACTCTTCAACATCTTGTTCTTCTGTACATTGAGATTTCTCTTTATCGCACACCATTTCTGTATCTATCGCAAACACTGTAAACGATGTTGTGAATAAAAGAGCACTAAACAGTAAAAGAACCATTATTTGTTTTAGCACATTAGATGTCTTTCTTCTTTTTTTCATTATCCAACTCCTCTTTTTATTTCCAACCTTACTTTCAAGGTACAGCAATCGCTCCAATCACGGTTCGTTGTTTTCCACCATATGTACAGGTAAATAGTGTTAGTTCAAATTTTTCAGAACTAACTTCTTCTATATCTGTCGGTTCCACTGTTTTGATTGATGCAACCTCATAAGTATTTACTTCCTTGTTGATATTCTGAAATTCAATCAGATCTCCGATTGTCAAATTCTTTAAGGAACCAAAATGTTTTTTATAATTATGACCTAAAATCACCATATTTTTTTCATCTATTGAACCAGAATATCGGCATGGTGCCTTTTTGAGTTTTGTATAACTCCATTGAGACATCACAGGTAGATCCAAGCCTAACTCAGGAATTATCAGTCGCCCGATGTAACAATCTCCATCAATTTCAATCTCCGACATTTCGTCAGATATAACTTCTGTTTGCTGTAGCTGAGTCATTTGCTCCAAAACATGATAGCTTTCTTGTTCTGCTTGCAATTGCTCAATATCGTTGTGTCTCATCAGTAGTAATGCTGATATAATCATTAACCATCCTAAAAGAATTAAGAACAACCATCCTACCTTATTGCTTTTCATAACCTTCTCCTGATTCTGTATTTTAACGGAATGGTATGCAGTCAACCATGATAAAAATTTATGCTTTACGAAAATAAGAAGCATTCAGTGTGGGGAATAAAGTACACTTTTTTCCCCATATAGGACTTGCTTTTTAAGAGAATATGAAGTATAATACTTTGGCATTGAATTCGCTGTGTTTTTGACTTTTTTTATGAAAATAGACGGTTTTCGATAGGTCATGCCGCCGGGGTAAAATGTGTACTTATTTCCCCATATGGCTGTTTTTAACGGTTGGCTGCTTCTTTTGACCATCTTAAAAAAGTATGGTGATCTACTTGCAGTTCTCTTGAAGCTGCACGGGCAGATATTTTTCCGCTTTTCCATAATGATAGAATTTCCTCATACTGATCTGGGCGTTCCTTTGGTTTCCTCCCAAAGTGAACGCCTCTTTCTTTTGCTGCTCGAATTCCCTCAGCTTGACGCTTGTGAATCAGCTGTCGTTCTGTTTCTGCCACATAACTTAGAAGCTGTAAAACAATATCTGCGATTAACATTCCTGTTAAATCACGATCCTTACGGGTATCCAGTAGTGGCATATCCAACACGACAATGGCTATTTGCTTCTCTTTTGTTAAATAGCGCCACTGTTCTAATATTTCTTCATAATTACGTCCAAGTCGGTCGATGCTCTTAATGACAAGGACATCGTCTGGCTTCATTTTTTTAACAAGCTTACAAAAGCCAGGTCGTTCGAAATCTTTGCCAGATTGCTTATCCAATACAATATTAGCTGCGGAAATTCCAAATTCATGCATAGCAATTCTCTGACGGGCTTCATTCTGCTCTTTTGTTGATACTCGGATATAACCATATTCATTCATTGCAATCCCTCCGTTTTTTGCGAGTTCATGCTATACATTATCTTCATTTTTCTCTTTGGTGTTTTATTTTTTGTTAAAATTATTCACCTCCGCCTTCAGCTTCGCATTTATGGATGGTTGTTACCTGCATATCCTATAAGTATAATGTTAGCCATACATAAGCGGTATGGAGATGAATGTAGATACAGCCAGAAGTAGATTATCTTAAGATTGGCCAAAGGATTAAAGTTGCACGGCAGGAAAAAGGATTAAGTCAGGCTGATTTGGGAGCACTGGTGGGTTGCTCAAACAATCATATGAGCCACGTAGAGGTAGGACAAACCAAAATCTCGTTATCTATGTTGCTTAAAGTTGCAATGGCTCTTGAGAAAGACTTTGATTATTTCTTTTTAGATACCCCATATGTAAACTGCAATTGTATTATCAATACCGAAATTGCAGAAAAGCTGAATCGCTGCAATGCGACAACACTAATCACTGCAAGCAAAATATTGGATGTTTTGCTTGAACAACAAGAATTAACTTCAGAGGATTCACAATAATATTCGTGAGCACAAAAATGGCGGTGCGGATTCCCATGTAAAATGGAAATCTGCACCGCTTTTTCACAATTATCAGTACGCAGGGATACCATATCCGAGGATTTCATAGTGTCCGATGGGGTAGGAATTGATACGGCAGCTATCACCAGAGTTTCCCTCTATGGTGTAAACTCTGCCGCCTTCAACTTTCTGGACAATGCCTGTATGGTCAGCTTCTCCGTCCTGCGGACCGGAGGACCCCTTATTATCCCAATCAAAGAAGATAATCATTCCAGGCACAGGCTCCTCAGAGCCGTCAGCCCATTGTCCACGGTCTTTGAACCACTGCACACCGTTGACACAGCCTGCATACTTGGGAATAACACCTGTTTCAATATAGCCGCATTCATTTGCGCACCAGGAAACAAAACAGGCACACCACTCCACACGGCTGCCAAAACCATACCAGCTCCAATATGGATCACCGCCCACATTGCCAACCTGAGAAAGTGCAACAGTGACGATCTGATCATCGCTGTATCGGATTCCATACAGGACACCAGCCCACAAAGAGTTATTCTCATCCCGAAGCAGTTCTGCAAGGTACGCTTTCTGTTCCTCGTTGAATCCGTATTGTGCTGCCATTTCATCAGCTGTTTTATGAGCGACGGTGATATAGAGGATGGTACTGGTTTCTGTCTTTTCTGTCTCAACAATGTTTCCGTGTCCGTCATCTGTTTCCTCAATTACAGTTTCCGTTTTGGTTTCTGTTTTATGAGAAATCTCATTCATTTCCCAAAAGATATTGGAAAGAAGACCTTTCTTGCTGTCATCCATCGTGGCTACTTCCTGTGGATTTTCGCTGTCAGTATTAGTCTTAACGGCATATACCGCAAGAACTTCTTTCCATACAGCACGACTGCCAGACATTTCAAGGGTATCATAGGATACGGAGTCCTTTGCCTCTTGCAGCTTGGTATCGTAGTCTGCGTTGATTTCCTGTACCACTGTCTGCATCGTTATAGGATTTTCGCCACCTGTACTTTCTCCCGAAAAGAAAATGCCGAATACAGAGCCGGCAAGCATCGCTACCAAGCAAATCACAACAATCACAGTAACCGCCACCCAGCCTCCTGCGGCAATGGCTGCAATCAGTGCCTTGGTTCCTGCAATGATTCCTTTTATAGTAGCAATCGCTGCCCGTGTCGCAGCTCTCAACCCTCTTGCCGCAGTTTGAGCGGCCTGCTTCGCCGCCTGTGCCGCTTTCTTAGAGGATTTGGCTGTTGCTTCAGCCGTTTTCTTTGCCGCCTGCTGAGAAGTCTTAATAGAGGCTCTGGCAGTCTGTTCCGCAGTCTTCACGGATTTTCCTGCGGTCTTTGTACTGGCTTTCTCTGCGGTCTTTATGGTTCTCCTGCCAGCAGACCTTGCAGATTGCTTTATCACCTTATCTGCTTCCGGTGCTGTCTTAATTGGTGTGTGAATCCGGCTTGCAGTAGGTATCTTCCCACTACTCTGCCCTGACACTGAAGGAAAATCAGCAGGGGCCGAAGCCGCAGACTCCTTATGCAGAGCCTTTTCTGCTCGTTTCTGCTGAAAGGACTGAATGCCGTCTTTTGCTTTTACCACATTTTTCTTGGTAGCTTCTACGCCTTTTCGTCCTTCCTTATCAAACGCATACAGGCCCTCATGAACGATGCGATCCTCTGCACCCTGAATACGGTCAGCCGCATATTCATCAGCAGAAGTTTCCTGGGCGTACATACCGGCTTCTGCCTTGTCCTTTGTCTTGGCATACGCTGACTTCATTCGTTCTGTGGCAATCGCCGCTTTGTCGATTGTCTTGATCGTGCCTTTGACTACATCTTTTGTCTTGATCTTAGACATTCCATGCCTCCTTTCTGTGGACCGTTAGAACAGCGATTTGAGGGGGTAGGGTATAAACACCCTGCCCCCTCTGTTTGCGGCTGAAAAAGCCCTTATAAACCGCCGTTTTTGCTCCTTAATCGTCCACATCAGTCACCTGTTTTGCCACCAAAACAAGGCGGCCATTGGCACGGGAATATTCGCAGGTGGAGAGTGTAATCAACTTATCTCCATATTCTGCATCAACTCCGGTATCATAAAGAGCCAATTCCTTGCAGCGCTCCATAAAGGCATCAAACTCAGCCGCATTCTCAGCGTTCACAAAGCGATAGTATTTGAAAGCCTCCGGACTATCGCTGTAAACAAAGGTCTTAAACACTACAACGATCTCATACTCCTGCTTATCCGTCAGAGTATCGAAGGACAGGGTCTTGTGATCCGCCCAGAAGTCTTTGCTTTCGAACTTATCCAATTCGCCAAACATAGAACCGTTTCTCATATTGTGACCATAAATCACAATGTTGTCAGAAGGCTTAATTGCATCACAATCCTCCTGCACATAAGGACATCCGCAAGCTGCATACTCACCATCAAAGCCATGGTGGAGATAGTAATTAGGTTCGTCCAAAGTCTGAACTACCGGATAATTGATCTGTGTACCGGGAGCAGAAATCCAGCCGACCATATTCTCGTTTTCCTGATAAAGCGCTGCATACTCTGCCAGGATCGTCTTGTCCTCGGAGAACTGGATTGGCTCAGCAGGCTCCTCATTCTCTGCAGCTTCCGTTACAGCTTCTGCCAGTCCATCATACAGAGCCTGGGTTTTCTGTTCCTGCCGGAAGTGGCTGAAGATAAAAAAAGTGCTTACAGCCAAAAGAACTGTAAACACCATGATCAGTGCAATATAAGTTGTTTTTTTCATTAAAAATTTCCTTTCTGAATTATAAAAGGCTCACTTGCTTTCAAGTGAGCCTTTTGGCACTATATTTAATATTCGCTGCTCAGTAAAAAGTCAGCGATGTGCATGGTTTTGATTCCCTCATAATTTCCACCGGTAAAAGCGTCTGTTCGAAGCACATACTTGGGATAGTTGTCCGGGATTTGCAGCAACCGCTCATACTCTCGCTTTTCCGTCTTTTCACTGCAAATCTCCTGTGTTACCTGAATATACAGCTTTTCATTCTGTCGCTGGGCAACAAAGTCGATCTCAGCATCCTGCATTTTTCCCACATACACGGAGTATCCTCTGCGGCAGAGCTCCAGATAGACGACATTCTCAAGACTGGACGCAACGGTATCTTCGTTGTAGCCGAGGACAGCATATCTGAGAGCTGTATCCGCCAGATAAAATTTCTCCTGTGTTTTTAGGATCTCTTTGCCTTGCAGGTCATATCGGGAACAGCGGTGAAGAAGATAGGCCTTTTCCAGTTTGGAGAGATAATTATATACCGTTTCGTTGTCCAGCGTCCGGTGTTCCGCCTTCAGATAATTGGAAATAGCTGCGGCAGAAAATGTGTTGCCCATATTATTGAACGTGAATTTCACAACACGTTCCAGCTGATCGATTTTGCGGATCTGATTTCGCTTTACAATATCCGAGAAAATCGTGGAGTTGTAAATATCCCGGACAATGGTATAGATCTCATCGTCTGTATGCTGCTGTAAATGCGTTGCCGGAAACCCACCCAGTCGAATATAATTGGGAAGTTCTGCGATAGGGACTGGCGTTTTCCCACTGTATTGTGCCTTAAATGTCAGGTATTCCGCAAAGGACAGGGTATAAATATGGAAGGACACATACCGTCCTGTCAGGTAGGTGGCAATTTCAGATGACATCATGCGGGAGTTGGAGCCGGTCACATACAAATCCACATCATAGTCAGACTGGATCGAGTTGACGACCTTTTCCCATCCATTGATTTCCTGCACCTCATCCAAGAAGAAATAGGTTTTTTGCCTGGGAACAATGCGGCTTTTCAGTTCCGAAAACATCTGCTTGGCGGTCATTTCATCGTATTCCATAGAATCAAATCGGTAGCTGGCGATTTGTCCTTTGGTAACACCTTTTTCTTCTACCAGCTTCTTTTCAATCATTTTGAGGATCGTAGATTTTCCACTGCGTCGTACACCAGTCAGGATCTTCACAAGGGGCATATCTGTATACGCCATGATTTTATCTACATACATAGGTCTGTCAATCATAAATAACACCTCCACATTAGATAGTATACCCGATTTATGATATTCAGTCAATAAATTTTGCGAATTCTAACCGCAAAACTTATAAATTTAAAAACATAATTCGGATATACATACAGATATAGATACAGTGTGTTTATTGACTTTCACCGGGCTTGGTTGTCATCAGCTTATAAAGCTTGGTATTTGCAGGGAACTTGTTTGCAAAGGGAACAAGAGAGCTGCCCACCTTAATAAGTCCGTGGCCTGCTTCCACATTGGTGATATAGGACATCTGAAGGTCAGAGATATTCAGCAGCTTTGCAAGCTCCGTTCTGTCTGTGGGTGCCTGATTGAGCATCACAATGAACTCGGAGTTTGCAAGCATTGTGCGGGCGGTGTGGCTCTGCAGCAGGTCATCTACATTCTGGGTAATGCCAGTAGCATAAGCACCGTACTTACGAACACGCTTCCAGAGGGTAAAGAGGAAGTTTG
>JAHHQU010000060.1 GCA_020026225.1 Phocaeicola sp.
TACTGTGCTTGAACAATATCTCGCAAAAATGGGCTTTTTAAGGGACGACTATTTACCGAATTTTTCCTTCAACTTAGCCAACATGTCTTTAGTCATAGCGTCCAAATCGTATTCAGGTTTCCAACCCCATTCTTCACGAGCACAAGTATCGTCCAAAGAGTTAGGCCAAGAATCAGCGATAGCCTGACGCAATGGATCTACATTGTATTCCATCTTGAAGTTTGGTTCATATTCTTTGATCTTGTTGTAGATGATTTCTGGATCAAAGCTCATAGAAGCGATATTGAATGAGTTACGGTGAACAAATTTAGTAGGATCAGCTTCCATGATTTCGATAGCAGCACGTAAAGCATCTGGCATATACATCATATCCATGTAAGTGCCTTTAGCGATAGGGCATTCGAAAGTTTCGCCTTTAGCAGCTGAATAATAAATGTCTACTGCATAGTCGGTAGTACCACCACCCGGAGGTGTTACATAAGAAATCAAGCCAGGGAAACGTACAGAACGAGTATCTACACCGAAGCGAATATTATAGTAATCGCTCAACAATTCACCAGATACCTTGGTTACTCCGTACATTGTACGTGGATTGCGGATTGTATCCTGAGGAGTTTGGTCTTTAGGAGTATTGTTTCCAAATACACCGATAGAGCTAGGAGTAAATACGGCACAATCCATAGTACGAGCCACTTCCAAAACATTGAAAAGACCACCCATACCGATTTTCCATGCCAGCTGTGGTTTTGCTTCTGCTACGGCAGACAACAAGGCTGCCAAGTTATAGATGGTGTCAATCTTATACTTTGAAACCGTCTCAGCGATCTGCTGCTCGTTAGTGACGTCTACGATAGCACTTGGACCTGATTCCTTCAATTCCCCAGTAGGCTCTGCACCCGGGATGTAGCCAGCTACGATGTTGCCATTGTAGATACTTCTCAGTTTCATAGTCAGTTCCGAACCAATCTGTCCGGTGGAACCGATAATCAAGACATTTTTCATGAATGTAATATTTAAGTTTATAGTACTTTTATCCTACAAAGATAGATATTAAAATGTTTTTTGAGTAAAAAAAGGTGATTATTCATGCTTAAATTCGGAAAAATTTGAGACCTTTGTATATAAACCTTAATGAGTATAGCAATGTACGGAAAATTTAAAGAATTTTTGGCTGAAGAACTGGCAAATATAGATGCTGCCGGTTTATATAAGAGAGAAAGAGTCATTACCACTCCACAGCGTGCTGATATCAAAGTGAATGCAGGTGATGAGGTGTTGAACTTTTGTGCAAATAACTATTTAGGCCTTTCTAACAATAAACGCCTGATTGAAGCTGCTAAAGCTGCTATGGATACCCACGGATACGGAATGTCATCTGTTCGTTTCATCTGTGGTACACAAGATTTACATAAACAGCTTGAAGCTGCTATTTCAGATTATTTCCACACAGAAGATACCATCCTTTACGCTGCTTGTTTCGATGCAAACGGTGGTTTGTTTGAACCTTTGTTCACAGACGAAGATGCTATCATCTCTGACTCTTTGAACCATGCTTCTATCATTGATGGTGTACGTCTTTGCAAGGCTAAACGTTACCGTTATGCAAATGCTGATATGGCAGATTTGGAACGTTGCTTGCAGGAAGCACAGGCACAGCGTTATCGTATCATCGCAACAGACGGTGTATTCTCTATGGACGGTAACGTAGCTCCTATCGATAAAATCTGTGATTTGGCAGAAAAGTACGATGCATTGGTGATGGTAGACGAATCACACTCTGCAGGTGTGGTAGGCCCAACAGGTCATGGTGTTGGTGAACAGTTCAATGCATACGGACGTATCGATATCTTTACAGGAACATTGGGTAAGGCTTTCGGTGGTGCTATGGGTGGTTTCACAACAGGTAAGAAAGAAATCATCGACATGTTGCGTCAGCGTTCACGTCCTTACTTGTTCTCTAACTCTGTAGCTCCTGCTATCGTAGGTGCCAGCTTGGAAACATTCAAGATCTTGAAAGAAAGTAATGCACTTCACGATAAATTGGTTGAAAATGTCAACTATTTCCGTGATAAGATGTTAGCAGCAGGTTTTGATATCAAACCTACTCAGAGTGCTATTTGTGCAGTGATGTTGTACGATGCTAAATTGTCACAAGATTTTGCTGCTAAGATGCAGGAAGAAGGTATCTATGTTACTGGTTTCTATTATCCTGTCGTTCCGAAAGGTCAGGCACGTATCCGCGTTCAGCTTTCAGCTGGTCATGAACGTGAACATCTTGATAAAGCAATTGCTGCATTTATCAAAGTGGGCAAGGAATTAGGCGTAATCAAATAATTGATAGAACAGCGCTTCGATAATTATTTTCTTGAATAAAGAAGGAGGCTGGATTCTGCAGTAGTGGAATCCAGCCTCTTTATTTTTTGAGTCAGGAAAACTCTGATAAAGAGAAATCCCTGTCAATCAGTGGCAAAAGAAGATACATGGTGATGCCTAACGACAAGGAGCGTCCGTAGGTACTTGGCTTTCCTTCGGACGCTCCTTATGACTATCTGTACCTCGGAGGGGAATCGAACCCCTATCTAATGTTTAGGAAACATCTATTCTATCCGTTGAACTACCAAGGCGATAAGTTGTGCAAATGTAGCTTTTTTTGCTGATTTTTCAATAAAAACTGGGGCTATTTTGATGTTTTACAGCTATTTTGAAGAAATATAATCGGGCATTCTTTGCTTTATTGATTGAACTTCGCCATTTTTGTATATATAGATTTTGTAACTTTAAATAAAACGCTATGGCAGAAGAAATGATTGTCAAAGAGTTGGACGATGTCGTTGTCCGTTTCTCCGGTGACTCTGGCGATGGCATGCAGCTCGCCGGCAATTTGTTCTCAAATATTTCAGCTACAGAAGGGAATGATATCAGTACATTTCCTGATTATCCCGCTGATATTCGTGCACCGCAAGGTACGCTTACAGGGGTTTCTGGATTCCAGGTCCATATCGGTTCAGAAAAAGTATATACCCCGGGTGACAAGTGTGATGTACTGGTTGCGATGAACCCAGCCGCTTTGAAAACACAGTATCAGTACTGCAAACCTCAGTCTGTTATTATCATTGATACGGATTCTTTTACGCATCGTGATTTGGTTAAGGCTCAGTTTCAGTTGGAGAATCCTTTTTCAGAGCTTGGCATAAAGAACGAAGTGGTAAGTGCTTCCATTACTACCATGTGTAAGGAGAGCTTGAAAGACAGTGGACTTGACAATAAATCGATTCTTCGTACGAAAAACATGTTTGCTTTAGGTTTAGTCTGCTGGCTTTTCCATCGTGATATTCACTTAGGTGAGAAAATGTTGCGTGAGAAGTTTGCCAAGAAGCCCGCGATAGCGGAAGCGAATATCAAGGTGCTCTATGACGGCTATCATTTTGGAGAAAATACACATGCTTCGGTAGCGGCAGGCTATTCCGTTCCAAGCAAACAGCATTGTCTTCCTGGTAAATATATGGATATTAATGGAAACAAGGCAACGGCTTATGGTTTGATAGCAGCTGCCGAGAAGGCTGGGCTCCAGCTTTATTTGGGTTCCTATCCAATTACGCCTGCCACTGATATCCTCCATGAATTGGCAAAGCACAAGTCACTGGGTGTGAAAACGGTACAATGTGAAGATGAAATTGCAGGTTGTGCCTCTGCCGTAGGTGCTGCTTTTGCAGGTGCATTGGCTGTAACCACCACTTCTGGTCCAGGAATATGCTTGAAGAGTGAAGCCATCAACTTGGCGGTTATTACCGAACTTCCCTTAGTTATCATTGATGTACAACGCGGAGGTCCGTCCACTGGTCTTCCTACAAAATCAGAACAGACAGATCTTCTACAAGTCCTTTATGGACGTAACGGAGAAAGTCCACTTCCTGTGATAGCAGCCAATTCACCGACCGACTGTTTCGATACTGCATTTCTTGCTTGTAAAATCGCATTGGAGCACATGACTCCAGTCGTTTTATTGAGTGATGCCTACATTGCCAATGGATCGGCTGCATGGCGTCTGCCGAAATGGGAAGATTATCCGGCAATCCGTCCGCCTTATGTGACGCCGGATATGGCAGCCGATTGGACTCCATTCAAGCGCAATCCAGAAACAGGGGTACATTATTGGGCACTTCCAGGTACGGAAGGGTTTATGCATCGTATTGGAGGCTTGGAAAAGAGCAATGAAACAGGTGCTATTTGTACAGAAGCAGAGAATCACCATCTGATGACCCGCTTGCGTGCTGAAAAAGTACAGAAAATTGCCGAAACTCTTCCTGAGTTAAAGACTGAAGGAGATGAAGATGCCGACTTGCTGATTGTTGGTTTCGGCGGAACCTATGGTCACTTGCATTCTGCGATGGATCAGTTGCGTCGTAAAGGAAAGAAAGTTGCATTGGCACATTTCCGTCTGATTAATCCATTGCCGAAGAATGCGGCCGAAGTTCTTCGCCGTTACCGTAAGGTTGTTGTGGCCGAGCAGAACATGGGGCAGTTGGCAGGCTATCTACGAATGAAAGTAGAGGGTATTCATCTGCATCAGTACAATCAAGTCAAAGGTCAACCGTTCGTGGTACAGGAACTGGTTGATGCATTCACTAAAATAATGGAGGAATAACAAATGAGTGAAATCAAATATACAGCTGCTGATTATAAAGGTGGGCAACCTCGTTGGTGTCCGGGTTGCGGTGACCATGCATTTTTGAATTCTTTTTATAAGGCCTTGGCAGAGTTAGGAGTTCCATCACATGAAATAGCCGTCATTTCAGGCATCGGCTGTTCATCGCGCTTACCTTATTATATGAATACGTACGGAATGCATACGATTCATGGACGTGCGGCAGCAATTGCAACAGGAGCTAAGGTTGTCAATCCCAATCTGACCATCTGGCAGATATCAGGTGATGGTGATGGACTGGCAATCGGAGGCAATCACTTCATTCATGCGATTCGTAGAAATATTGATATAAACATGATTCTACTGAATAACCGTATTTATGGATTGACGAAAGGGCAGTATTCACCGACCTCAGCACGTGGATTTGTGAGCAAGTCATCTCCTTATGGGACAGTAGAAGACCCGTTTCGTCCAGCGGAACTTTGTTTCGGAGCACGAGGACGTTTCTTTGCCCGTATAGCAGCAGCCGATGGTCCTCATTCGGTGCAAACCCTGGTGGCAGCAGGGAAACATAAAGGTGCTTCCGTAGTGGAAGTTCTTCAAAATTGTGTCATATTCAACGATGGCATTCATGCGGCAGTCGCTAAGAAGGAAGAACGAGATAAACATGCCATTTTCTTGGAACATGGCAAACCCATGATTTTTGGGCCGAACAAAGAATTTGGCTTGATGCAAGAAGGTTTCGGCTTGAAGGTCGTGAAGTTGGGTGAAAATGGAATAACGGAGAAAGATATCTTGGTGCATGATGCACATTGTCAAGACAATACCCTTCAGTTGAAGTTAGCACTGATGGAAGGCCCCGATTTTCCGATAGCATTGGGCGTTATACGTGACGTAAAAGCACCTACATACGATCAGGCTGTAGCAGATCAGATAGCTGAGGTCTCTGCACGGCAGTCGTACCATAATTTTGAGGAGCTTCTGGCAACGAACAACACTTGGGAAATAAAGTAAAAAGATAGAAATCAGGCGTTTTGCTTGAGAGCACATTTGTTTCCGTTAAGATGACCGGAAGTCAGAAAGACTTGCAGGGAAATTTTAACGGAAACTTTTTGTAAAAAAACACTTTTTGAACAAACCATTTTCCTTGTAGAAATGTTTTCATAGTATGGAGCTAAAGGACTTCTGAAGGTGAGAATTTAGTCTTTTATGCTTGTTTGCCAAGTGTGCGTAGCAAAACTGTTATACAAGTATAAAACTTATTCTTAATTACGGAAATTTTTAAGTAATTGCTTCTTTAATATAAAATAATCCCTTATTTTTGTAGCACCTAAGTTAAGGTTATGGCTTAAGATAAGTGATAAATCATAACAATATTAGATATAATAACAAAAAAAATTTGAACAATGGCAAATGTAGATCTTAGCAAATACGGAATTTTGAATCCCGTAGAAATTTTGCACAACCCTTCTTATGAAGTTTTGTTCGCTGAAGAAACTAAAGAATCTTTGGAAGGTTATGAAAAAGGTCAGGTTACAGAACTTGGCGCTGTTAACGTTATGACTGGTATTTACACTGGTCGTTCTCCTAAAGATAAATTCTTCGTTTATAACGAAGCAAGTAAAGATACTGTATGGTGGAACTCTCCAGAATACCCAAATGACAACAAACCTTGTTCTGAAGAAGCTTGGGCTGATTTGAAAGCTAAAGCTGTAAAACAGTTGTCAGGCAAACGTTTGTTCGTTATGGATACATTCTGTGGCGCTAACGCTAAGACTCGTTTGAAAGTTCGTTTCATCTGTGAAGTTGCATGGCAGGCTCATTTCGTTAAGAACATGTTCATCCGCCCAACTGAAGAAGAATTGGCTAACTACGGTGAACCTGATTTCGTAACATTCAACGCTGCTAAAGCAAAAGTTGACAACTACAAAGAACTTGGCTTGCACTCAGAAACTGCTACAGTTTTCAACTTGAAAACTAACGAACAGGTTATCTTGAACACTTGGTACGGTGGTGAAATGAAGAAGGGTATCTTCTCAATCATGAACTACTTGAACCCATTGCGCGGCTTCGCTTCAATGCACTGTTCTGCTAACACTAACATGGAAGGTACAGACTCAGCTATCTTCTTCGGTTTGTCAGGTACAGGTAAGACTACTTTGTCTACAGACCCGAAACGTTTGTTGATCGGTGATGACGAACACGGATGGGATGACGAAGGTGTATTCAACTACGAAGGTGGTTGCTACGCTAAGGTTATCAACTTGGATAAAGAATCAGAACCAGATATCTACAACGCTATCCGTCGTGATGCTTTGTTGGAAAACGTTACAGTTGATGCTAACGGTAAGATTGACTTCGCTGATAAGAGCGTAACAGAAAACACTCGTGTTTCTTACCCAATCTACCACATCGAAAAGATCCAGAAGCCTATCTCTAAGGGTCCACACGCTCATCAGGTAATCTTCTTGTCTGCTGATGCATTCGGTGTATTGCCTCCAGTATCTATCTTGGACGAAAACCAGACTCAGTACTACTTCTTGTCAGGCTTTACAGCAAAATTGGCAGGTACAGAACGTGGTATCACTGAACCAACTCCTACATTCTCTGCATGTTTCGGCGCTGCTTTCTTGAGCTTGCACCCAACTAAATACGGTGAAGAATTGGTTAAGAAGATGAAGATGGTAGGTGCTAAGGCATACTTGGTTAACACTGGTTGGAATGGTACTGGCAAACGTATCTCTATCCGTGATACTCGTGGTATTATCGACGCTATCTTGGACGGTTCTATCGACAAGGCTCCAACTAAGACTATTCCTTACTTCAATTTCGTAGTTCCTACAGAATTGCCAGGAGTAGATCCTAACATCCTTGACCCACGTGACACTTACAAGTGCTCTTGCGAATGGGAAGAAAAAGCTAAAGACTTGGCTGCTCGTTTCATCAAGAACTTCGCTAAATTCGAAGGTAACGAACACGGTAAAGCTTTGGTTGCTGCTGGTCCTAAATTGTAATCAACGAATCCGCTCTGCGGATGAGATAAATAAAAACGGCTCCTTAAAAAGGAGCCGTTTTTTTGTTTTATAAGTTTGGATTTTTTTAAAGGAAGGTTTCCGGCTCTTTTCGAGCACTGAAATTTTGGAAAAGTCTGGCGGTGTACGGTGTATTATAGATACGAGCACCAATCGGACATCCTTTTACGCACGCACAGCAACGAATGCATTCGTTTACATCTGTTGCAATCTTACCGTCCTTGTCGATGCTGATAGCATGTGTAGGACAAAGGGAGATGCATTCACCGCAAGCGCAACAGTCTTCTGTAGAAACAGGGCAGGTAGGGGTTCCATGCGTAATTACTTTATAAGGGATATTACCCTTTACATAGAAATTGCTGATTAGCTCTTTCAATTGTAATTTCCCCTCTGCATTTTCTGTCTGCTCTGATGATGAGTGAACTTCTTTTTCAGCTTTCTCAAGTTTCAATAGGCATTCTTTACCGAATTGGATAGCCTTCTGCAAATCCTCCTCATCTGGTCGTCCTGCAGCAATAGGCATTCCTTCATTCTGACGGCTGTAGCTATGTTCGCCAATGAAAGCACCAGCACCCAATGGGGTAAATCCATTTGTTGATAGGGTATCCCGCAGTTGGACCAGTGCATCTTCATAATCTCGGTTTCCGAAGACTGCAACTACGATGACAGGAGAATTTTTTCCTCTTAAACGTTGGATTCGCTTTAGGGCTACTTCTGAGATAAGACCACCATATACCGGAGCGGTAACAATGGTTAATGAATTTTCTATAGAGATGAGCTGGGTATCTTCATCAAAAGTCAGATCGGTTTCAATCCGTCGTGGCATGCCAATACCTTCTGCAATCGCATGGGCCGTTTTAGCCGATGTGTGAGTCGGTGAGAAGTACACGATGTGTGTAGTTTGAAAAGTTGTCATATAAAAGGAATTAGTTAAGTTCCTGCAAATGTAGCCATTTTACTTTATATTTTATTCTTTGCTTTCGATGGAAAGCAGGGAATTCTTTTGTACTTTTGTTAACTCATAACGAAATAGATTATGGAAGAACAATTTGATATACGTGATTATACGCCTACAGGAAAGGAGCGCGATTTTGAAAACGCTCTTCGACCGTTGAACTTTGAGGACTTCAGCGGGCAGGACAAGGTAGTCGATAATTTGCGCATTTTTGTCAAGGCAGCTCGCTTGCGTGCTGAAGCTCTTGATCATGTGTTATTGCATGGGCCTCCAGGGCTAGGAAAAACCACCTTGAGCAATATTATAGCCAATGAATTGGGAGTTGGCTTCAAGGTGACCTCTGGTCCCGTTCTAGACAAGCCGGGTGATTTGGCGGGAGTGCTGACAAGCCTAGAACCGAATGACGTTCTTTTTATTGATGAGATCCATCGACTGAGTCCCGTAGTTGAAGAGTATTTGTATTCTGCTATGGAAGATTATCGGATTGACATCATGATTGATAAGGGACCTTCGGCCCGAAGCATCCAAATAGATTTGAATCCGTTTACACTGGTTGGAGCAACTACCCGCAGCGGATTGCTGACAGCTCCTCTTCGTGCCCGATTTGGTATCAATCTTCATTTGGAATATTATGATGACAGTATACTTTCCCGCATCATTCTCCGTTCGTCGAATATCTTAGGTGTCCCTTGTGAAGAGGATGCTGTAGGGGAGATAGCGTCACGTAGTAGAGGAACGCCCCGTATAGCCAATGCATTGCTTCGGCGAGTACGTGACTTTGCTCAGGTAAAAGGTTCTGGAACGATTGATTTGGAGATTGCCAAATACGCTCTTGAAGCTTTAAATATTGACCGTTATGGTTTGGATGAGATAGATAATAAGATTCTCTGTACCATTATTGATAAATTCAAGGGAGGACCTGTAGGGTTGACGACCATTGCAACGGCTTTAGGAGAAGATCCAGGAACTTTAGAGGAGGTGTATGAGCCATTTCTCATTAAAGAAGGTTTCTTGAAACGTACACCACGAGGTCGTGAAGTAACCGAGATGGCCTATAAACATCTGGGACGAAGTATTTATAATAGTAATAAAACATTATTTGATTGATAAGATCCGATGGTGTCATCAGGTTGCTTGTTCAACGGATGAAACTATCGGATTTTGCTTAAAAAGTAAAATATGGCTGGATTAAAATCACTAGCGAAAGATACGGCAGTTTATGGATTGAGCAGTATCTTGGGGAGATTCTTGAACTATTTGTTGGTACCGTTGTATACAGCGGTATTGTCTGCTTCATCAGGAGGTTATGGTGTGGTAGCCAATGTATATGCTTATACAGCACTTATTTTGGTTCTTCTGACCTTCGGTATGGAAACTGGCTTTTTCCGCTTTGCAAATAAGCAAGAAGAAGATCCCAAACGGGTATATGCTAATGCGCTCTTGTTTGTAGGAGGCCTTTCTTTCTTGTTTTGGGCTTTAGGAATGGTTTTCTTGGAGCCGATAGCGGGATTTATGGAGTATCCCGACCACAAGGATTATATCGCAATGATGATGACCGTAGTAGCTCTTGATTCATTCCAAAGCATTCCGTTTGCTTATCTTCGTTATAAGAAGAGACCTATAAAATTTGCGGCAGTCAAGTTGCTGAACATCGCTGGGAACATCTTCCTGAATCTGTTCTTCTTGCTGTTGTGTCCATGGTTGTATGTTCATGCACCGTCAACGGTCGATTGGTTCTATAATCCATCCTATCAGGTAGGGTATATCTTTGTTTCCAATCTGATGATGTCTTCTTTCCAGATGTTGTTCTTTATTCCTGAACTAAGGGGATTCTCTTACCGTATTGACTGCAAACTGATGAAGAAGATGATCAGCTATTCATTTCCTATTTTGATTTTCGGATTGGTAGGTATCCTGAATCAGACTATTGACAAGATGATTTATCCCTTCCTGTTTGATGACCGTCATGAAGGACTTGTACAATTAGGAATTTTCAGTGCCTGTAGTAAAGTGGCGTTGGTGATGGCGATGTTTACCCAAGCTTTCCGCTATGCGTATGAACCATTTGTATTTGGTTTGAAGAAAAAAGGTGATGATCAGAAGATGTATGGACTGGTGATGAAGTTCTTCTTCATCTTTGCGCTGATGGCCTTCTTGGTCATTATGGCTTATATGGATATTCTTCGTTACATCATCGCATCCGATTATTGGGAAGGTTTAGTTGTTGTACCCATTGTGATGGCATCGGAGATATTTAAAGGAATTTATTTCAATCTGTCCTTCTGGTATAAATTGACCGATGAAACACAGTGGGGAGCTTACTTCTCTTTGGTAGGATGTGCTGTGATTCTTTTATTGAATGTTTGGCTTGTTCCACAATATGGATATATCGCCTCGGCTTGGGCTTCATTGGCAGGATATGCCCTTATAACGATTTTATCTTATGTTATCGGACAAAAGCATTATCCAGTCCATTATCCTTTAAAAGATATGGCGATATACCTTCTTCTGGCCGCTGTCCTTTTCGTGTTAATTTTGGTCATTAATCCAGAAAATCTTATCTTGCGATTGGCATTCCGAACTTTGTTGCTCTTTGTCTTTATAGGTTATGTGCTCAAAAAGGATTTGCCTTTACGGACAATTCCTATAATTGGAAGATTTGCGAAGTAAGCCCCGTCCCTCTGTCTGCAGGGTGGGGTACAGATTGTCGAATTTGAATATAGAAACTAACTTATTAAGTCCTAATTTTATGAATAAACGAAAGTATCTTCTTAGGAGATTTTATGATCAATATCTTGATCTGAACAAAAGTAGGGAGGAAGAACAGAAAACGGTTGATAGTATCTGTAATGGGGTAGAGTTTAAAGGAGCGAATCTATGGATTCTGGTCTTTGCTACCTTTATGGCTTCACTGGGATTGAATGTGAACTCAACTGCAGTCATTATCGGTGCTATGTTGATTTCTCCGTTGATGGGCCCTATCATGGGAATTGGGTTAGCTGTGGGGCAGCATAACTTTGAGTTGATGAAGAAATCACTGAAGAATTATTTCATAGCAACTCTGTTCAGTGTGGTCACAGCTACTATTTATTTCTTCTTTACGCCTTTGAACGAAGTGCAGTCGGAACTGTTGGCACGTACTTCACCTTCGATTTATGATGTCTTTATAGCCTTTATGGGTGGTTTGGCAGGTATCGTTGCCTTAGCAGCCAAAGAGAAGGGCAATGTAATTCCAGGAGTGGCTATTGCTACAGCTTTGATGCCTCCTCTTTGTACGGCAGGTTTTGGCTTGGCTACCGGTAACTGGCTTTATTTTTTAGGAGCCTTTTATCTGTACTTTATCAATTCTGTATTTATAAGTCTGGCTACCTTCCTGGGGGTTCATTTTATGCATTTCAAGCATAAAGAATTTATTGATGAAGAACGCGGAAAGAAGGTAAGGAAATACATTATCGGTATTACCGTTTTGACCATGTGTCCAGCCATCTATCTCACGTATGGTATTGTGAAGGAAACCTTTTATAATTCTGCCGCCAATAAGTTTATTGCAGAAGAGTTGAGCTTTCCCGATACACAGATTCTAAACAGAGAAATCTCTTTCGATGAACGTGAAATTCGTGTTGTACTCGTAGGAAGGGAAATAGATGAAATCCAATTGGCGGCAGCTCGTACCCGAATGGATAAGTATAAGTTGGGTGAATCTAAGTTGGTAGTGTTCCAAGGGGTGAATAACGAAAAGATGGATATCAGTAACATCAAGTCCATGGTAATGGAAGATTTCTATGAAAAAAGTGAATCCCAACTTATAAAGCAGAAGAATGAGATTGACTCTTTGACCCGAGTGTTGGATGTCTATACAAGAAGTGGGCAGGCCGACCAGCAATTGGTGAAAGAAATGAAGGTCTTGTTTAATGACATACAATCCGTTTCATTAGCACGTACTGTACGGTTAGATATGGATAGCATGAAATCAGATACATTGACATACGCTATTTTAGTCGTCCCTTAAAAAGCCCATTTTTGCGAGATATTGTTCAAGCACAG
>JAHHQU010000061.1 GCA_020026225.1 Phocaeicola sp.
GTTATAAAAAAGAGGGTGCATCAATTTGTATTGATATACATTTTGACACACCCCCCTTTCTTTTATACTCTTTCAAGGAATACACTCGATTCGAGCTGTCTTTATCTTTTCTTTTGAATCTATCTTGGGTCGATATGATACTTATACTTTATTTAAAGCATCAAATCCTTCACCGTATGCACCCATAACAGAACTAACAGTTATAAAAGCTTTGGGATCAACTGTCTTGACGAATCGCAGAATAATGGGACTCTCGAACTTTCGGCAGACAACGATGACTATTTTCCCCTTTTTCTTTGTATACCATCCTTGGGAATCTATGACTGTTACACCTCGGTGCATGGTCGTGGTAATGGCATCAGCCATTTTTTCGTAATCGGGAGTAATGATCATTATTTGGCGCGATTGTTTGTTGCCTGACATCCATGCATCGGCTGTATAACCTACTACGACGGTCATGATAAGACCGTAAATCAGGGCAGGTATGTCATAGCCAACGAAATATGCAGAACCGATGATGATGGCATCAGTAGAGATAAGTACTTTGCCGTAATTGACATTTTTGAATTTCTGAACGATTAGTGCTACGATATCAGTACCTCCAGTAGTTCCTCCTTGGGAGAAGCACAAGGCAATACCTGTTCCGGCGAAGATGCCGCCAAGTATCATAGGAAGCAGTCGTCCGTCAGGGAAAATACCATCGGGCGTTTCGGGAGCGAAGATGTGGAAGTCCTGGACGTAACCTGAATCGAAGAGAAACCATTGCCAGAAGTTCATTCCCAAGCCAATCATGGCTACACAGAAAATGGTTTTAGGACCGAAATTCCATCCTACTATAAACCCGCCGATAAGCATCAGAATGCCGTTGACTATAAAAACCATGGTACCTACCTGGATGTCAATGTCGATTAATTTCAAGGCTTCAGTGACTACCAAAGCGAAACCGCCGGCTCCTCCACTGGTACAATGTGCCGGGAGTACACAGCCTATCCATCCGAATGCATACAAGAACATTGCCAGCATCATGATGGTATATTCTTTTAGCATGGTTAGTAAAGACGTAAATGTAAAAGGTTTCATAAGAACAAAGGTATAGTATTTATTATTTCACGTTATTGTTAGTCTCTAAAGATAGAATTACAAGCATGTTGTGGGTTGATTCCTTTATAGAAATTCAAACTTCCGTCTCTTTGGGAAAATGTAGAAAGAAAATGGTTGCTTCCACAACGTATGACAATAAGTTTCAAAAATTATTCTTATAGCTTCTCAAAGATACAAATATATTTCTTTATCACAAATATTGTTAATTAATCGATGGTTTTTTTTTAATGGGAGGCATTGGTCTTTGTTGGAATTTGGAGAAAGAAGCGAAAGAATCCTCCCAATGACGTCAGATTCCAGATGTCAAACGTTAGATTTTGGGGGATGGAAGAAGATTCTTGAAAAAAAAATAGTTGCATCGTTAACATTTTGGCTGCATAAAAAAGAATAATTGCTATTTTATTTGATAAAAAATAGTAATTTTACACCAAGTTTTGAAAAACGGGAATAAAATCAAAATTATTTTTACTATGAACAACAAATCTATGTTATTGATGGCCTCGTTGTCTTTTCCTATGATAGGGATGGCTGCGGACTATACGAACATTGTTCTTATCAATCTGGACGATGTAGGATTCGGAGATTTTTCTTGTAATGGTGCTTATGGTTATACCACCCCCAATATAGATCAATTGTCTGCTCAGGGTGTGCGGTTTACCCATTTCTTGGCAGGACAGCCTATCAGCGGGGCTTCACGTGCCGGACTGTTGACTGGTTGCTACCCGAATCGTATCGGTTTCTTCGGTGCTCCGGGTCCTGGCTCTGACTATGGGGTACATCCAGATGAAATGACCATCGGTGAAGTGGTCAAGCAACGGAATTATGCGACTGCTATCTTTGGAAAATGGCATTTAGGAGACGCTCCCGAATTCTTGCCGTTGCAGAATGGTTTTGATGAATATTATGGTTTGCCTTATTCAAATGATATGTGGCCGTTTCATCCTCAGCAGGGTGAAGTATTCAATTTCCCGGATTTGCCTACATACGAAGGAAATAAGATTGTAGGTTATAATACGGATCAGACTAAATTTACTACAGATTATACCCGTCGTTCGATACAATTCATCAAGAAGAATCAAAACAAACCGTTCTTCCTTTATTTAGCTCACAGTATGCCGCATGTTCCGTTGGCTGTATCTGATAAGTTTAAGGGAAAAAGCGAACAAGGTTTGTTCGGTGATGTGATGATGGAGATTGACTGGAGTGTAGGTGAGGTAATGAAAACCTTGCGTGACTTAGGGTTGGAAGAAAAAATTAACATCAGATAATGGCCCGTGGGCAAATTATGGTAACCATGCTGGGTCTACAGGAGGTTTGCGTGAAGCAAAAGCCACAACTTTTGATGGAGGTAACCGTATCCCTTGTATCATGTATTGGAAAGGAGTAACTCAGCCGGGTACGGTCTGCAACAAGTTAAGCTCAAATATTGACTTGCTCCCTACCATTGCAGAAGTGACTCAGTCTCCTCTTCCTTCTCGTAAAATAGATGGAGTCAGCACCTTGTCTTTGATTAAAGGAGAAAAAGGGGCCAATCCTCGCAAATCATTCGCTTATTATTTTCACAAGAATGATTTGGAAGCAGTGACGGATGGTATGTATAAATTGGTATTCCCTCATAAATATGTTACGTATGGAGCATACGAGCCGGGAAGAGACGGACAGCCAGGTAATTTGACGAATGCAGAGGTCCGCAAGCCCGAATTGTATGATTTGCGTCGTGACCCAGGGGAACGTTACGATATCTTTGGACAGCAGCCAGAAGTGGCAGCACGTCTTCTGAAGATAGCTGATGAATACCGTAAAGAATTGGGTGATAACCTGACCCGTGTTCAAGGCCCAGAACGTCGACAGCCGGGTAAAGTTAAAATCGAAAAAAAATAATTTATTGAATTATGAAAAATATACTTCCTTTAATTGGTTTGGCAGCTACAAGTCTGCCAATGATGGCGTCTGCTGCAGAAGGAACACAAGAAGTTTCTCAGCAGGAACGTCCTAACATTCTATTTATTCTTTCAGACGACCATACATCACAGGCTTGGGGTGTATATGGTGGCGTTCTGGAACAGTATGTCCGCAATGATAATATCCGTCGTTTGGCTAATGAAGGATGTGTACTGGACAATTGTTTCTGTACCAATTCTATTTCTGCTCCAAGTAGAGCAACCATTTTGACAGGTGCATTCTCACACGTGAATGGCTTATATACCTTGTCTGATACTTTTGATTCTAGCCAGGACAACATTGCTAAGCAGATGCAGGTAGGTGGTTACCAGACTGCGTTGGTTGGTAAATGGCACTTGAAGGCTCAGCCGCAGGGATTCGATTATTACTCTGTTTTTTATGATCAGGGCGAATATCGCGATCCGACTATGATCAGTAGCGATGATCCTTGGCCAGGCGATCGTAATTTTGGTACACGTACCCGTGGGTTCTCTACTGATATCGTGACCGATAAAGCTATCCGATGGATGCAGAACGCAGATAAGAGCAAACCTTTCATGATGTGCTGTCACTTTAAAGCGACTCATGAACCTTGGGATTATCCAGAGAGAATGAAACATTTGTATGACGACGTAACTTTCCCAGAACCGGAAAACATGTATGATTGGGGACCAGAGACTACTGGACGTACTTTCCGAGGACAGAATTTGGAAGAAATCGCTCGTCGTTGGATGGTAGCTTCTGAAGATCCGGACAAATGGTGGTGTCGTTATCCTGGACTTCCTTTCTCTAACAAGGGAATGCATAGTACAGCCGCTCGCAGCAAAGCCTATCAGAAAATGATTAAGGACTATTTGCGTTGTGGTGCTACCATTGATGACAACATAGGTAAACTGTTGAACGCGTTGGATGAAATGGGTATTGCCGAAAATACCATTGTGGTCTATGTCTCAGACCAGGGTTATTTCTTGGGTGAACACGGTTTCTTCGACAAACGTATGATGCTTGAACAGTCTCTTCGTATGCCGTTCGTAATCCGTTATCCGAAAGAAATTCCTGCAGGCACTCGCAATAAGGATTTGATCATGAATATTGACTTCGCTTCATTGTTGGCTGACTATGCAGGTGTAAAGGTTCCAGAAAAGTCTCAGGGTCAGAGTTTCCGTAACAATTTGAAGGGAGAAACTCCAAAAAACTGGCGTAAGAACGTATATTATCGTTACTGGACACATCATGCAATACGTCCTGCTCACTTAGGTATTCGTAACGACCGTTATAAACTTATGTTTATGTACGGTGATCCATTGCACATGACTGGTTCAGAAAAGACTCCTAATGTACCGGCATGGGAATTCTACGATTTGCAGGCTGATCCTCATGAAAATCACAATGCTTATAATGATCCTCAGTATGCAAAGATTATCAAGCAGATGAAGAAAGAATTGCTCGAATTGAGAAAACAGTATAATGATGAAGATACCAACTCTCCAAAAATGCGGGAGATAATGGATAAATATTATTGGTAATCATTTATTATTTATTGGTTGTGTTTTACTTACAGACTTTAGGAATTTCTAATCCTAAGGTCTGTAAGTTGTTCTGAACGATTGCTAGGTTGTCAGAAAAGCCTTTTGGGAGGATTGTTGCTTTGGCTGACTTGCTGGCAAAGAACTCACAATGTGGATCTAACTATAAAGAATGCTAAAGATGAATATAAAAAAAATAAGTATGGCCTTGCTGCTGCTTTTGAATGTGGTATGTTTGGCTGCACAGAAAAGAAATACCTTTACCGTATTGCAGTGGAATATCTGGCAGGAAGGTACGGTAGTGAAAGATGGTTATCAAGCCATAATTGACGAAATCGTACGCTTGAAGCCGGATTTCGTGACTTTCAGTGAGGTTCGGAATTATAATAAAACGCGATTCTGTGATCGTGTGGTGAAATCGCTTGCCGAAAAAGGAGAGACTTACTATTCTTTTCTTAGCTTTGATACCGGTCTGTTGAGCCGTTATCCCATCAAGGATTCTACTGTGGTGTATCCGTTGCATAACGATCAGGGTACGGTTCACCGCATGCTTACCACTATCCATGGGGAAGAAATAGCTGTCTATACAGCTCATCTGGATTATCGTAGTTGTGCCTATTACAATGTAAGAGGGTACCATGGAACTACTTGGGGTGAAATTCCGGTTCCTACTACGGTTGCTGAGGTATTGGCCTTCAATGACGCTTCCGTACGTGATGACGCGATTCGTGAATTCATCAAGATGGCTAAGAAAGATATTGCTGAAGGCCGTTTGCTAATGATAGGAGGTGACTTTAATGAACCTTCTCACTTGGATTGGATTCGTGAAACAAAGGATTTGTATGACCATCAGGGATTGATTATTCCTTGGACGGTGACATTGGAATTGGACAATGCGGGCTTTAAAGATGCTTATCGTACAAAATATCCTGATGTCTTGAAGTATCCTGGCTTTACCTATCCAGCCGATAATGAGGTAGTGCCTTTGAAAAAACTGACTTGGGCACCGAAAGCCGATGAGCGTGAACGCATTGATTATATCTTCTATTATCCAGATGAAAGACTTCAGTTGAAAGAGGTTATTCTTTTCGGGCCGTCAGGATGCATTGAGAGAAATCAGCGTGTAGAAATGAAGAGCAAGGATCGTTATTTGAAACCGATGGGTTTGTGGCCGACCGACCATAAAGGGGTTTTGGCAACGTTCCGTCTTAAAAAATAAAATAAACTGTTGAATGATGAATAAAATATTGAGTGCTCTGTGCTTGACTGTAGGCATGGGGGTAAGTATGTCTTTTACAGGATGCCAGCAAAAGGCTCCACACACCTTTATGAGTTACAACGTACATAACTGCATCGGTATGGATGGAGTGACAGACTTTGTCCGTGTGGGTGAAATTGTGAAAGGAATGAATCCTGAGGTGGTTGCCATTCAGGAGGTGGATAGTGTGACTGGACGTAATCCGGTTTATGTGTTGGAAGAAATCGGAAAGACGGCAGGTATGTATGCTTCTTATGGTCCAGCCATTCGTTTTAACGGAGGTAAGTACGGTATCGGTATCCTTTCGAAGGAAAAGCCGCTTAATTTTTATACTGTCGCTTTGCCAGGACGAGAAGAAAAACGAGCATTGTTGGTCGCTGAATTTGAGAAGTATGTGTTCTGCTGTGTGCATCTCTCACTTACAGAAGAAGATCAGTACGCTTCTATTTCTATGATTCAGAAAGAGTTGGCTAAATTCCAGAAGCCGGTATTCATCGGAGGTGATTTCAATGCACATCCTGATTCTCGTACCATTCAGGCGATGGCGGAAAAGGCCGTAGCTTTGACTGATACGACTGTATTTACCTATCCTTCCGACAAGGCGGGTGAATGTATTGATTATTTGTTTCAGATGAATGGCAAGGAATCGGCTGAAGTTTTGAAGTCGGGTAATGTGAAAACTGCTGATGTAGCGGTAGCTTCAGACCATTTCCCTATCTTTGCCACAGTGAAATTCTGATAAGAGAAGATGAATCGGGGGGATTCTCTCTCGATAAAAGTAGGACAGCCGTTCATATCCTTTCTAAGGGTATGGACGGCTGTCTTTTATATGCCGAGGTTTGATTCCTTTTTCATCTTAATAGTGCTTCGTGATTCATTCAGATAGTCTGTAGCAAAAAAACGACTTGACGATTTTCTCTCTTTTCAGAGGTCGGTACAATGGGAGAAATGTTTATTTTTGCAGCAAATTTCAAATTTGGTTATACGTGGATAAGATACAGAAAACAAAGGGAAAGGACGAAGTTTGTTGGATAGACAGAAAGGATTTTGAAGTATTGCAGCGACTGACATGTGACTGTAAGGACAATGGGGAGCGCTTTGTTGTGACGCATCGCATTGAGGAAATTAAACGTAGCCTGAAAGATTCCGATTACCAACTTTTGGCAGAAGAAGGATTGTTCCTATTGTACGGAAAGAAACCGTTGCAGGAAGGAGATGACATCATTCTTATCTCTTCTCATGTGGATTGTGTCTTTTCAACATGCTTCTGCAGGGAAGAATCTAAAGGGTATCGCGGAACATTCGACAACAGTTTCACGAATGCAGCTCTGGTATTGGAAATGCAGCGGGGGAGTTTGGCCGACAATGTGGTGATTGCTTTTACCGGTGATGAAGAGAAGGATTCTCAAGGTGCAGTTGCTGTAAATGTCTGTCTCACAAAGAAGGCTTGTTCGGTTCGTTTCGCTTTGGTACTCGACGTTACTTCTGCTGGTTGGATGGACCGGAAATTGTTTGCCATAGAGAATGATTTGGGAATAGACTTGATGACGGCTCATCATATTGTAGAATGGTTGAGGCCTTATGATGGAAAGTATGAGTTTCTGCATTTTGCCGAACCGGATGAATCGTGGGATTATGCCGATTATGGAATACCTTGTCTTACCTTGAGTGCTCCGGTAGGAGGTGACATGCACAGTGAGGAAGGGGTTTTGCTTCGAAAGGAGGCGTATCCTTTGTATCGGGAAGTGTTGGTGACTTTGGCTAATGGATTGAGTGACTGCCTTGTTTGAACGGTAGTGCCTGGCTCTTTGGGCAGCAGAATGAGGAGGATTACCTTTCCCTGTTGGAGAACAGAATTTGCGTAGCCAGTCGGAAGGTTTTTGTTTGTTCACCTTTTTATCTTGAAAGGATATGCTTATATTTGTGGTATTGTAAATACAAAACAAATAACTGACTGATGAAACTAAAGAAACTGCAAATCTATTTTTATCAATTCCTGCAAGGAACATTCGCACATTATTTTGTGCTTTTTTTCATCGTTGTATCTATTCTGGCCGTTATAGCCAGTTCTTTTCAGGAGATGTTGCCGTATCAGCTGTATCTTTTCGGTGTTACGTATATATCTTCTTTTATCTTTTTATTGGAATACTTGGCTCGAATTTTTTCCGCACCGGCTCAATATCCGAACAAGAAGGCGGTTAAGGCTCGTCTGAAATATGTTTTTTCGTTTTATGGCTTTGTGGATTTTGTAGCGATGTTGCCATGTGTGCTTACGTATCTGTATTGGGATACGCAGGTGGTACATGTCATAATCTTGCCTTATATTTTCATCATCTTCAAGTTGATTCGCCATTCCAGGTCGTTCCGGATTATCGGCAGTGTGCTGTATTCTGTAAAGGATGAATTGATAACGGCATATACAGCTTGTTTGATTATGGTGAGCTTTACATCTATTTTAATGTATTATATCGAACGTTCGGCTCAACCGGATGTATTCAGTAACATCGGTGATAGTATGTGGTGGGCTGTGGTTGCTTTTACGACGACTGGTTATGGAGATATTTATCCCATTACTCCGTTGGGGAAAGTGTTGGCTAGTATTATCAGTATGATAGGAATCGCGATGATCGCTGTGCCTACAGGCATCATTGGTTCTGCATTTATGAACATCGTTCAGCAGCGTGGAAAACGAACGATAGCCAAACAGATGAAGCAAGAGGAAAAAGACGACAAATAGTCTTTCTTGAAATAGAATAGCCTTCCCACTTTGGTCTCATCCGATTTCTGTGGGAAGGCTGTTTTATTGGTTCTTTAAATTTCTTTGATGGAAATCGCAACGCCACCGCTTGGAGCAAGCTTCTGTTTCAAAATGGTTTTGTGTGTCACCTTCTTGGTACTGATTACATAGCTCTTCGGATTGGTGTGCCAGTCAGCATGTTTCCCGTCGGTATAGATGGTGGCTTGGTATTTCTTTCCTTGTGGCAAGAAACTGAGGTCGATGACTGCTTCACGGGCATTCTCATCGGTAATGCCGCCGATATACCATTCGTTCTTTCCTTTGGCTTTACGTGCGATGGTTATGTAATCTCCCGGTTCGGCTTCCAGAATATAGCTGTTGTCCCAGTCAGCCGCCACATCTTTGATGAATTGGAAGGCATCGGGATATTTCTCATAATTCTGAATCAGGTCGGCAGCCATTTGGAGCGGACTGTACATCGTTACGTACAAGGCAAGCTGTTTTACTAATGTTGTGCTCAACTTTGCTTGGTTAGAACCATAGACAGAAAGGTCTCCTTCAAAGATACCTGGAGTATAGTCCATCGGACCGCCCATTAAACGGGTAAACGGAAGGATAGTCGTATGGTCTGGACGGTTTCCGTTGAATGATTCGAATTCCGTACCACGAGCTGACTCTTGAGCAATCCAGTTGGGGTAAGTGCGGCACATGCCGGTAGGACGGACAGCTTCGTGTGAGTTGACCATTAATTTATAATCGGCCGCAGTTTTGGCTACATAGTTGTAGTGGTTTACCATCCATTGTCCATCGTGGTACTCGCTGCGAGGAATGATGGGACCTACATAGCCGGTCTTTACGGCATTATATCCGTTGTCTACCATGAAACGGAAAGCATCGTGCAACTGACGTTCGTAGTCGATTACCGATGAAGTGGTCTCATGGTGCATGATGATTTTTACTCCTTTATCGGCGGCATATTGCTGCAAGCCTTTCACATCGAAATCGGGATAGGCTTTGGTAAAGCTGTAAATGTGGTCTTTATGATAAGCCCAATTGTCTTCCCATCCTTCGTTCCATCCTTCCACCAATACAGCGTCAAATCCGTGTTTGGCAGCAAAGTCGATGTATTCCTTTACATGTTGTGTGTTTGCTCCATGGTGACCGTTCGGTTTCAGTTGGCTGTAATCGGTCTTTTCGATGTGGATATCATGGTAGTCGGTATATGCCCATGTAGAGCCTCCACCTGTAAAATATTCCCACCAGACTCCTACGTATTTCATTGGCTTGATCCAAGAAGTATCTTCAATTTTACAAGGCTCGTTCAGGTTCAGAATCAAGTTGGATGCAAGGATATCACGTGCGTCATCACTTAGAACGAGGGTACGCCAAGGACTGACGGTTTCAGTTTGAATATACCCTTTGTCTCCGTTTTTGTCTGGAGTAAGGTGAGCACTCAGCACAAACTGCTTGTCATCTAGATTCAAGGCCATAGCTGGATAGTTGTCTAAAGCCGCTTCGTGAATATTAAGGTAAATGCCGTCGGCCGATTTCATCATGAGAGGAGTCTGTACAGCAAGATTTGGGGTCGGTGATTTGGCGGCCAACCCTTCTTTGCGAACTTCGTCAATCAAAGAAGCAACTTCCGATAACTTGGAGGTGGTGATGGGGTATTCGTTGGTGTCATAGTCTCCAGGAAGCCAGAATGCTTTATGATCGCCATTCAGACAGAATTCGGTTCTCTCTTCTTCCAATACAAATTGGCGGAGCTCTTCCTGTACTGGAAATTCATAACGTAGTCCCAGTCCGTCATCAAACAAGCGGAATCGAATATTCAGTTTCCAGTTGGTTTTGTCCTGTACCAGTTTCACAAGCATTTCCTTGTGGTGGTCGCGAATCTGGCTGTTTTCTCCAAGTACAGGTTCCCACGTCGTGTCCGATTCATCGTATCGGATATCAGTTACCTTGAAGTGACGGTCGAAAGCAATGCCTGGTTTGAGCTTGAACCCCAACTTGCTGGGTTTGATGACAGGTTGTCCTTTATACGATAATGTATAAGTTGGCGTTTGTGAATCCGACAGCTCAAAGTGTAAAAACAATTCACCGTCGGGTGACTTTAGGTCTTGTGCAAAGAGTGCATTTAGTGAAAAAAAACACAGACCAGCCAGAAAAGTTATTTTTTTCATAACGTTTGGATTTAAGGAGTTCTCATTCCTCTTCGTTCAAGTGAAAGAGAAAGCGGAGAAGTTTTGTCATTAATTGTTCTAAAAAAGGATAATTCGTTTACAAAAATACAAAATAAATCTGTTTCTGAAAGTCTTAAAAGTGTTTTTCACTTCCCCTTTTGCTGGAACTCATTCTAAAAAAATAAAGATTTACGAAAGAATATTTGGGACACATAGCTTCTATATGCTTCTGAAGAGACCGAATGCAACGCCTTGCAGTTTGCTTGTCCCTTCAGAATTTATTGCAGATGAAGTCAGTAATGCTTTCTTCCAGAAGAAAGTATTCTTTCATGTAATAAGCAGCATGGTACGCTGTTGGCGTTATGGGATAGCCGTGATAGCTTCGTTCTCCGCGGTCGTACATGGAGATAAGCTCGTTGCAGCGTACGATGAGTCGGCGGTCCGCTTCGTTGGAACGGGAATCCAGCGTACCGCTCACTCCATTCAACCCCAAAGCTTGGTATTCTAAGTCGTGTTGCTGGGCAATGTAGTCGGCCGCATGGAGAGGAGTCGGCATTTCTTTCATTACTTCTTCACCGGTAGGACCGATGTAATAACTTTCAAACCAACCGGTAGGTTGGGAGGAAGTGGAGGAATTTTCTTGGGAACGATGAGATTCGAAGAATAAGGAAAGGTCAGCGAACTTCTTCTCAAACGCTTCGTGATGAGGAATCCGTTGAATGAATTCCTCCAAGTCTTTTATCATGGTTATTTTCATGGGATGTTTTTATAAGAAGAAGAGAATCCACTGCATGTAGATTCTCTTCTTTTGTGTCTGCTGGCAATGCGGCCGGCACAAAAATTAATTTTGTATAACCCGATGCTCGATTCGCATTCCTTGCGGAAGTTGAATCTTTTGCTTATATAGCTTGAATGCAGCTCATCAATCTTGATTATCAGTTGATGAACGTGACAAAGATAGGAATACTCCTTAGCAAGTGCAATACCTAAAAATAGGGTTTTTGGGGTGGAGGATACCAATCTCCTGTTCGGATTTTCTTTCGTTATGTTTATTGTTCGTAAATGACTTCATCATTTTCCAAAAGTTTCCACTTACCTTTTGATAAGGTAACGGAAAGGGTCGGGTGATTTTCAGCTTTCCATATTTCTACAGAGGCTTGTGGCTTTTGACGAATGAGAATAGGGCGTTCTTTGGTTTTAGGCATGAACACTTCCACTTTGGAAGAGTCTGCATTGACAATCAGGAAAGATGCAAACTGGCTGAATTCATCTGTTGCAGAAATCAGCTTAATCCCTTTCTCAAACGGACGGATACAGTCCTTTAAGAGTTCCGACCATTGGTAACCTGCTGAGGCTATGCATCCATGTTCGTCACGGTCATTTCCCATTTTGTTCTCTGATTTTTGTTTTTCTTGCATGGTTTGTTTGGACTGGGATGGACTGCAGCCGACCGCCATCGTAAAGCAGAGCAGGAGGCTATTCATTTGAATGAATTTTTTAAGCATCATAAGCGTAAGTTTATTGGTGACAGGTCCTTGGATTTTATATGCGTTTGAACGTGCCTGAACCTGAAAGGGCGTGTCCGTCGCTTGGTAGCTTTCGCTTCAAGCAAATTTACGATTTTTTTTTGGATTTTTCAAAAGTAAATTGTAGCTTTATCAAAGAAGCACTTTGACAACGAACATCTACCTAGTCGTCCCTTAAAAAGCCCATTTTTGCGAGATATTGTTCAAGCACAGTA
>JAHHQU010000062.1 GCA_020026225.1 Phocaeicola sp.
GATCTCTTTGACAAAACTAAATCTCAAAATTTCAATGAACTCTTTGACCTTGATGAGCCTAATTTATTTAATTTTTAAATCGTCCCAATTTTAATGGGACACTAGTGTCTTTAGTTACAAAAGAAAAACTCCATCAAAACGATGATTACTTCATCAAATCACGCAATTTTTCGATTAACTGTTCACCTCGCAAGTTACGAGCAATGATTGTACCTTCCTGATCAACCAAAACAGTTGCAGGAATACTACGTACACCATACAATTTAGCACCTTCACAGTTCCAACCCTTCAAGTCTGACATATGATTCCAAGTCATCTGCAAATCTTCGATTGCGTTTTTCCATCTTTTCGCATCGCTATCCAAAGAAACGCCCACAATACCAAAACCTTTTGTATGTAATTCTTTATAAGCAGCTACAACGTTAGGCATTTCAGCACGACAAGGACCACACCAACTAGCCCAAAAATCGATCAAAGTATATTTATTTTCTTTGATAAAGTCTGACAATTTAACGGTCTTACCATCTACATCCAGCATAGAGAAGTCTACAAACTTCTTACCTTCCATTGTCTTAAGAGAGTTAGCAACGTAATCTTTCAAATTCAAAATGCTTTCAGAAGATGCATAAGGTTCCTGAACACCTTCAAGCAAACCACTCAACTCCTGGATTTCGAAAGAAGTTCCCATTGAAGCCAATAAGTAAGCACCGAATGCATCTGCTACATGAGCTTTAGCCTGTTCAAACACAAACTTCTGCTGTTCTTTCTCCTTCTGTTCAAGAAGAGTCATCATAGAGTCACGCTGAGCCTGTGAATACTTGTCACTGTTTCTATATTCTTTATAAATAGCATTCATTTCTTCACCTTGAGTTCTATATGCCTGCATGAAAGAAACAAGAGCTTCATTGTTACTAGTACCACTTACAGTACTTTTTCCTTTTTCCAAGTTAACAACCATATTACCTTTATCAAGGAAAATCTGAGTAGACAAGTTACCTACTTCCTTGTTTGAATAGAGAAGTATCTTAGGAGTTGCAATTGTATCGGGAGTACCCTTGAACTGGAATTTACCTGCTTTAACTACAGCAGAGTCCAATTTAGCGAGACCTCTACCTTTATAAGCGTTCAAATAAACATATTCTCCATCAGCAGCACCAACTACTGTACCATCAATGGTATATCCAACATTCTCTTGACAAGCAGCCAAAGTCATTAGACCTGCAGCTGCAAACAATGCAATTTTTTTCATGATTGATTTTATGTTTTTAATATAACAATCGCAAATGTACGCTAATTAACGTAATAACGTATACCTTTTAATGAAAAAAAACAAAGAAATACACGATAATACATATAAAGTATTAGTTACTTCATCTGAAATGCCCCAATATGTAAGAAGACGGCTGTATTCAAGAGCAGAAAAGAATTGGACAACAAAAAACAAGCAGACGAAATATTCAGCAAATAAAGCCAAAAGATAAGCCATTCCTCTAAACACATCCTTATCTTTTCTATAATTATCCACCGCAAAGCCATATACAATTCCTGTGATACCAAGGCCAAAAGACAAGATACAAAGCAAGCCATCTGCAATCGGAGAACTTTCCAAAGTCCCCGTCACACTACGGACAATACCCCATGCTCCCCATGCTCCGAAAGCCCAGATACAACCATAAGAGCCGAAGACCAGTCCAGATAATGCCAAGGCGCGTTTTTGCTTACGAGACAATTTTCTGCCACGAGAAACCAGACGTCGAAAAGCATCCGCCAGACCTGAATGCACGAAAAGTCCACAACCGAAAAAAAGGATACACACAACGGACAAAGCGGGTGACTGCATATAATTATCTTCGGCATATCGTAATATCCATCGAACGCCATCGGCACTCAAAAGATTCTGTACCCCCAACCATCCAAAACTACTTCCTACCCATGAACAAATGACTACGCCCAAAGAAAGCAAGAAAAAGAAAGTGGCAGGATGCACATATGACTTATTCTTCATCCGGTTCAAGATTATCAATATCCAATATACGAAGTTCAAAAGCACGAGTTACCAAACGACAAGCATTCACTCCCACTCGTTCATCAGAACGAAAAAGTCGATTAACCAACTCATTCTGTCGTTTTTCAATGGATTTTATCCCAAAAGGCATCGCTTTCAGATTCGTAATCATCTCTTTTGTATATCCCAAAGCCAAGTGCCGCAACAAACGCTCATCGTATTCATCAATATCATAATTGATAACCGCTTCCTGACGACGCTGCTCTACAGCTACAGATTGTTTGAAACGTTCTACAATCTTTTCCAAAATAGGATAATTAAACACCAATTTCTTCCCTTCCATTACAGCCTGAACGTCAATGGCTGTCAAGAGTTCACCTGTTTTCAATATAATGCCATCCGCTCCAGCATTCAAGGCATCCACCCAAAGTTTCTCGTTCAAGACCTCACCGGTAAAAATCAAGACTTTCAATGCGGGATATTCCCGATGAAGACGAGCGCAGATTTCCACCCCAATGGTAGTGGAACCTCCTAATCCTAAATCCAACAAGACCAAATCGGGCATGTCAACTTTCAGCAAAGGCCAAAACTCTGCCTCTGTCATAGCGGTCCCTATCACTTCCGCATTAGGTATTTCGTGACGGAAGATTTCTTCCGTTCCTTTCAATTCAAGTTTTACATCTTCTACAATAATTACTTTCACCTTATTCATAGTGCATTAATTTAGTTTCTTCATCATTTATATAGGCCTACGCGCAGGAATCGTGAACCATACCGAAAAACCTTCTCCTTCAGGAAGCGGACAAGCATTGATTCTACAACCTCTTCGTCCTGAGAATTCATCGTGTTCACGAATAATCTGTTTACAAACCAAGTACTTCGTTCCCTTGACTGAAACCCCATCGCTCGTTGATACGACTTGAACGTGGTCGGGATAAAACAATTGGTTCAATTTTTCTTGATTATAGGTCCGTCTGAAATCAATAAAATCTACACGCACGAAACCATCTTCCAGCCCGAACTTTAAAAGTAGATTTCCAGAGAGTTCGTATGAAACGGCCTCATCCAAAAGATTCTCCAACAAGAAACAAAGTAGTATTTCATCTCCTATCAATGTGACGTCGGACTGCTCAACATCCAATTCAAGAGAAATCGCCCATCTGCGCATTATCTTCTTTAAATATTTTTGTGCATGAACCGCCAACACTCCAGCTTGTATAAAAGAACGCCGGAAGGTCACTTCATCCAACTGTCTTGCGGCACAAGAGGACAATATCGTAAATATATCCTTGTAATAGCTGACCAATTCAGACATATCATCCAACAGTTGTTTTTCCTCCGAATCCACTTGGTCGACGGAAGCAACCATTCGTTCCACTATCTGACGAATACGATTCGGATAATAAATTGTTTCATGTTTGATGGTCGACAAACAATTATCAAGCACCAAGTTCTGTACGTGCAACATATTCTCCTCATACAATGCTCGTCTGGCCTCATCTTGAGCTAATTCGATATCGTGGTATTTTCTTTCCACCTGTACGATGGAATTATAAAGAACCACCGCCAAATAACCAGCAATGAGATTCACCAGCAACCGATCTTCCTCGTGCAAAGAAGGCAAAGTCCAATTAAGAGCCAGAACGCCAACATTGTGATTCTCTCCACCGGCATGCACCTGCAAAGGAATACAATACCAAGCACTGTCATTTCCTTCTTCCTGTCGTTCATAACACCATCGTATCTTGTCCAACAATAAATCATCATCTATCGGCTGATAAAAAGAATGACACAATCCATCAACTCCTTCTTCCTTGACGGCTAAAACTAGATTCTCTATGGGAACCAATTCATTCAATTCATTGAATATTCCTTCCACTAACCCTTGTCGGACTTCCCCAAACTTTTGTCCCGAATTGGCTGTGGCCGAAAATGCGGCCCGATTAATGGTAAAGACTTGTTCCAAATTATACCAATAGTGCAGACGACGACGCCAGTACAAGATGTAATAAGCCACCAAACAACCTAACACCAAGAAGATGAACAAAGTCAAAGCAACCGATTTGTTCGTAGCCGAACGCTGCATTTTCACACAGAATCCTTCCAAAGACTTGTCCTCACTCACTTGTCTGTATAAAGAAGTATAAGCCAAATTATTATAGTCATACTGATCAAAATCCTTGACGGCCAGACACGCAACCGCTATCTCGTTTCTTACATCCAACAAAATGAAATAATCTGTATCAAAACCTCTAGCCAACCAATCCAACTCGGCAGGAGTACCCTCTCCCTGCCTGACCAACAAAGGAACTTTTACTGATGAATATTTAAGGTAATGAGCATTCATATAGAACAACACACTGTCAGACAAATTGAGAGCACGCAGATAGTGATGTTTGACATTGCATTCATATACCCGATTCGCAAAATCATTTGCAATAGCCAATAGGCTATCGTATTCAGAAACGACCAACTGTTCCTCAGCTGTCTGAGACAAAGCAACTGAATCCGAAACTTCTTCCCGTTCTATATCCGGCTGACAAGAGACGAGTCCTCCTCCTGCCATAAGAAGATACAAAGGAAGAAGCAAAACGCTGAGCGTTCTACGCACCCCTTTAGGTAAACGAAAATAGAACCGACTTCCCACTCCCAACTTACTTTCTATACTGAACAGACAAACATTAAAGAGCGGATTCGTTTTTTTATACTTATCAATAATCCCCTTACAATTCATCAAGCCGAAGCCATGTCCTTTCTGTTTTTGGAGTTCATCAACATTTTGAGCAGTTTCCATCCCGATACTGCCTGAATCATATACCTTCTCTGACAAAATTCGACTTACATCTTTTTCTGAGAGACCAGGACCATTATCTATTACCGACACTTCCACGTATGTATCCGTTTCTTTTGCTGACACACACACATGACCACCCTTCGGAGTATACTTTCTAGCATTCTCGGTCAACGTATTTATCATAAACAACGTCAGTGCCTTATCCGCCTTAACTACAGCCTCAGTTTCATGAACGTCCAAACTTTGTCCCTTCATCTCGAATGTATGTCGACCTTTTACAATAACCCGGAATAATTCGTTGAGTGCAAAATTCTCCACATTCAAGCTCAATTCCCCTTGACGCATCTTAATCCATTGAGCCAAGATATCATTGTATTCATTAATTTTAAGTAAAAGCTCACTAATGTATTTCAGTTTGCCTCGCTTGACAGACTCCTCACGAGCAAATTCTGCAGAACACAATTTATGCACCTCATTCACCACACGATCAATATAAGGTACAATACCCATCACGATAGCCAAACAGGTCTTCTTGACTTCATTCTGACGTTTATTCTCCACCAAGTGTTGACGATGAACATACTTTTCCTTTTCCAAACGAATACGTTCATCCGACAAAGAGACCAAATTCAAACCATTTTCCAGCGTCCAAGCCAAATATGGAAGGATCAATTGAACCAATGAACGTTCTTCCTTATTCATCGGTTCCATAGGAAGAAGCCATAAAACTCCTACAGGAAGCTCTTTCCCAGGAGCCGTCAGTTCAAAGCGTTTTCCTCTATTTTCTTCCACCCAATCAGGCTTGTCCACTTCTTCTTCATTCCAAGAAATCCAATAAGCACTGGCATGAACCAAAGACAAGAAATCGTCTCCTACCGTTTCACGAATGACCTCTGACACCTCATCACGGTCAACAGCCTGAGGTGGTACAGCAGCCGTAATCTTGCGACAGACATCAAGCACTTTACGCAATTCATCTAAATATCCTGAATACCTTTTCCGCCAAAATCTATTCAGCCAAACAAATAAGGCAACCAGAACAACAAAACCGAGACCGACAAGCAATAGAAGCAAATTCAACTGATGTGATTCTTGTTCCAAAGCCACATAACGACTTTCCAACTCTTTATCTTGACGAGTATAATCCAATATATCCAGATAAATATTCCGATTATAATCCGATTCCTTCTTCATCCCCATGGCCGAATAAGTACGGCTCAACTGTTCTCTCAACCGAGCCACCCATTCCGGTACAGTCATGATGCCCTCATCATTAATCCATCTGAGTTCTAAAGAATAAGGAATATCTCCACGATACGCCTGCAGACGTTCCAGTGTATCATTACAATGATAAAATTCCCGATGATGCAAGTTGACATATTCCAAAGCTCGCTTCAAATTCGGCAAAGCCTGTTGCGGCTTGCCTATATGATTGTAATAGGTAGCAATGGTACGATAAGTTCCCGATATTTGATACCAGTCTCCATAACGCTTAAACAACTTCAAAGCCTGATTTGCCAACATGAGCGGCAAGCTATCCACTGCCACTTCTTGCGGGTTGATGATATGAAACCACCCCATCCGCTGCGATAAAATCAGATTACGGTTAGCCTTCACATTTAGGAGTTCAGCCATTCCCTGCAAAGCATTTGCTTCAAAATACGTATACTGCTTCTTATGAGCCGTTTCTAAGCATTCCAACAAAAAGCCAAATTCGCCCAGAACTCTTTCTTCTCGGGTTGCTGCTTCATACATTCCCCCCGACCCTCTCATATACATATAATAGAGCCATTGGGCTGTATCTCCTAAAACGGTCTGATGAGGGACAGCATCAATAGATTCAATAGACTCCCTTTCTTGCTGGAGATAATAATAATAAATGCCAGAAACAATATAAAATTCAGATAATGCATAGTTATAGCGACTTCCTAAGGCAGAATCAGCCAAGACCGTATAATCAGAACCGATACGCTTCATTCTGCGAAGTGCTTCATTACGATAATCAAAGAAATTCTTGTTGAGAGAAACCCTTTGGCAGATTTTCATCAGTCCCACATCGGCCACCAGACATTCAATTTCGTTAGTCGACTTATCCAACACAGTCTGATAGTACTCTATCGCCTTTTCAAAATCCATTCGCATAAAGGCACAAAAGCCTAAGTTATTCAATGACTGAGCATAAATGGTAGGATCATTCTCTCCCAATCGAAAGGCCTCCTCAGCAGCCTGAGTAGAAAGGTGTAAATCCTTATATTGATAAGCAAAAGAAACTCGATTCAATGAATCCGCTTTTCTGGCAAGAACAGTTCTATCCCCTCCCTTACCACAAGAGAAGAAAAGGGAACACACCCATATCAGTAAGACACCAAACGAAAAAAGACGACTTATCTTATTCATCATTCATTGAAAACAATTCTTTAGTCATCGCAAAAATCCCCAATTTCTAAAGATTTTATACGACAAATCACGTTTCTACTCCCGATCGGCTCACTCAAAAACTCAAAGAAGAACCAATCCACATTCTACAAATGTACAAAAAATCCCTATACTCCCCACCAATAGTCATGAAAATAAAAAGGTTGCATCAATCCCAAAAACGATGGATTGATACAACCTTTATTTTCTTAACAGCACCTTTCAGGCTTTATTTCTTTGATTCTTCAAGAGAAATTTTTCTGAATTCTTTCAATGCTTTTTCTAATTCCAACGAAGTTTTGCGGGCACGAGTACCAGCAGCTTTGTTACCTTTTGCAAGTTGTAAATCTGCATCAGCGAAAAATGCTGTGCTCAACTCTTTAATTTTAGCAATAAGTTCGTTCATAATTCTGTAAGTTTATTAATACTATTTCAAAGTAAATACAAATACTTGAATATGATACAACAATAGTCGTTTTTTTTGTATTTTTTAATACAAAAAAACATATCTACCACAATATTCCAGTCTTTTGGTTATAAGCTATTTACTTTTCCCCTCTTAGTTATACGCAATTCAAGTACATTTTGTGTATTTTCGGTCACACAATACCGGTTATCAGGACGTTCGTCAACCAGCCAAATTATTTCATTATCAGAAAGAACCACATACTGACTTTCTTTTTCGAAGAGTGAATACTTCCGATCACGCATATAATCTCTAACCTTCTTGAAACAGTTCATACCATAAGGCATAAAACGGTCTCCACTCTGCCATTTACGAAGCGTTAAGGGTAATCGTACCTTATCGGCATCCAAACAAGCCACATGCTTATCGGCCACTACTACATAATCAGCCGACTTCACCTTGAAGCTCAGATTCAACGAGCCGAAAGATTCCTCCCTTCCTTTCTCACGAAGCAGCAATGCAGAACGATCACGCAGTAGTTCCCAGTTTTTTGAGTAAAACAATCTACCCGATTCACCACCCAAACTTCTAACTATATCTTTAATCTGTGAAGAATTGAAACCAATCGGAAACAACCATTCATACAAGACAGATTCTAGTGACACTTCCTTCAACAAAGCAGGAATAGAAACAGATCTTTCATCTAACTTCACCCGCTTCAACGCTTCCTCCATGGCTGTTTTATAGACTAAAGCCACCTCTCCAAGCCTCCTGGCAGTCTCATTCAGCGAATCACTGAAGGAAGGATTAATTTCACAAAAACGAGGAATAATATCCAGTCGAATCTTATTGCGTGTGTACACATCCTCAAGGTTCGTACTGTCGGTTACGTAATCCTGCTTCAGGAATTCCAGATAGTCCAAAATTTCTTTCCGGCATACATCCAACATCGGACGAATGATGAAACCATTCTTCGGAAGAATTCCTTTCAAGCCATTAATGCCTGTTCCCCGTGACAAGTTCAACAAGAAGGTTTCTACACTATCATCACGATGGTGAGCTACAGCCACAACATCCGAAGATGTAGACCGACGCATTTCATCAAACCAATTGTATCGTAACGTACGTGCCGCCATTTCAATGGAAACCCCATTATTCCGTGCAAAGCTTTCCGTATCAAAATGAGTTACATAAAGAGAGACATTCAAGGAACCACACAATTCACGAACAAAATTCTCATCTCGATTCGACTCTTCACCACGCAGATGAAAATTGCAGTGAACCGCTTCACACGGATATCTCAACTGCAAAAGCACCCGCAATAAAGCTACGGAATCGGCTCCTCCACTTAAGGCCACCAACACTTTGTTGCCAGTGTGCAACAAGCCTTGTTCTTCTATAAATTTTTGTACTTTTCTAACCAACATACTACAAAAATACAACAATCTAACTTCATAGTTTTTACTTCGCAACAAAAAAATCTCAACTCAGCCTCTTTACAACTTTTTCACGTCGACCCCAACGAGCAATTTCTCACAAATGCAATATTTAGATTACAAATCAAAAGCCAACGAACATTCGATTAAAAATAGAGTCCAATCCTTTCTTGCATTATTTAAATACAATCTAAATAGCTTGCAAGAAAAAAGATGAAACACTATCTTTGCCGCAAAAATATATAGAGCCAATGAAATTATCAGAATTAAAGACTGGTGAAAAGGGAATAATCGTCAAGATTTTAGGTCAAGGAGGATTCCGCCGACACATCATAGAAATGGGATTTATAAAGGGGAAAACCGTAAAAGTATTATTGAATGCTCCCTTAAAAGACCCTATAAAATATCAGATTATGGGGTATGAAATTTCTCTTCGCCGACAAGAAGCTGACATGATTGAAGTAGTCAGTGAAACAGAAGTTCGCAACGAAAAAGAATTTCAAACAGAATACCATGGACCTATTTCAGAGGATGTTCCAGTTACCGACCAACAATTAAGACATATAGCACAAGGCAGAAGACGTACTATCAATGTAGCATTGGTGGGAAATCCCAATTGTGGAAAAACTTCATTATTCAACCTTGCTTCTGGAGCCCATGAACATGTAGGGAACTACAGCGGTGTTACCGTAGATGCCAAAGAAGGATACTTTGACTTCAAAGGTTACCACTTCCGTTTGATTGATTTACCGGGAACCTATTCTCTCTCAGCATATAGTCCAGAAGAGCTTTACGTAAGAAAACACATCATTGAAGAAACTCCTGATGTGATTATCAACGTGACAGATGCAGGAAACCTGGAACGTAACCTATACTTGAGCAGTCAGCTGATTGACATGAATGTACGCATGGTTATCGCACTGAACATGTACGATGCTTTACAAAACAGCGGAAATGAATTGGATATCGAACAATTGAGCCAATTGCTGGGAGTACCCATCATTCCGACCATCAGTCGCAATGGCTTCGGTATCGACAATTTGTTCACAGCAATCATCAAGCTGTATGAAGGAGCAGATTTAATTGGACAAAATGAACAAGTGCAAAAAGAAATCGAAATGCACGCCCAGGATTTAAAAGGTCAAGATATCGAATTGACCAAAGAATGCTTCTTCCGTCATATTCACATCAACCATGGTCCGGAATTGGAACGCAGCATCAATGCCTTACGCGAAGAGATTAATAAGGTAAAGAATATACAGCACAAATACTCTACCCGCTTCCTCGCCATCAAGCTGCTTGAAAATGACAAAGATGTAGAGAAGCGCATCTTAACCGATCTTCCAAACGCAAAGGAAGTACTGGACTTGCGCAACAAAGAAGCTGAACGAATTGCCAGCATCTTTAATGAAGATAGTGAACAAGCCATTACTGAAGCTAAATACGGCTTCATTGCAGGTGCTTTGAAAGAGACATTCACTGACAACCATAGAGATCCAGAAGTATTTACCCGCGTAGTCGACAGCATCGTCACACACAAGTACTTCGGATTCCCTATCTTCTTTGTTTTTCTGTACATAACCTTTTGGGTAACCTTCACATTAGGAGCTTACCCGATGGATTGGATTGAATCGGGCGTTGGACTGTTGGCTACCCTTGCTGAAAATTACATGCCAGAAGGAGCACTGAAAGATATGGTCATCGATGGTATTATTGGCGGTGTAGGAGGCGTCATCGTTTTCCTGCCGAACATCATGATTCTATACTTGTTCATCTCACTGATGGAAGATTCAGGCTATATGGCTCGTGCAGCCTTCATTATGGATAAAATTATGCACAAGATGGGGCTTCATGGAAAATCATTCATTTCTTTGATTATGGGATTCGGATGCAACGTTCCAGCCATCATGGCAACACGTATCATAGAAAGCCGAAAGTCACGTCTGGTAACTATTTTGGTGAACTCATTAATACCTTGTAGTGCCCGTCTACCTATTTTCTTGATTATGATACAGGCATTTTTCCCTGAAAACCCTGTTACCGTAATGATGTCACTTTATGTAATAGGTATCGCCCTTGCTGTAATCATGGCCCGTATCTTCAGCAAGTTCCTGGTTAAGGGAGAAGACACCCCATTCGTAATGGAACTTCCTCCTTACCGCATGCCTACTACAAAATCTGTCGTACGTCACACCTGGGAAAAAGGACGTCAATACTTGAAGAAGATGGGAGGCATCATCATGATTGCTTCTATCATCATCTGGTTCCTGGGTTACTTCCCTAACCATGACGCTTACGAAAGCGTTCCAGAACAACAGGAACATTCGTATATCGGACAGATTGGAAAAATGGTAGAACCAGTTATCGAACCTTTAGGTTTCGACTGGAAAATGGGTATCGGAATCATTTCCGGTGTAGGTGCAAAAGAATTGGTCGTAAGTACATTAGGAGTACTCTATACAAATGAAGGCGATTTGGATAAGATTGATTTGACCGACCGTCTGCCTATCACCCCATTAGTAGCATATGGTTACATGCTTTTTGTACTGATTTACTTCCCATGTATCGCATCTATCGTTGCCATCAAGCAAGAATCCGGAGGATGGAAATGGGCTATCTTTACGGCATTCTACACAACAGTACTGGCATGGATTGTATCTTTCATATCCTACCAAATTGGACAATTATTCCTTTAAATAAGTAAATTATGGATATTCAAACGATATTGGTCTACCTGATTTTCGGATGCTGTATACTTTATGTAATAAAAGCTTTTATCAAAAGTCTGCATAGAAAGAAGGATTCAGGATGTGGCTGCGGCTGTTCCGGTTGCAGCATGACCCAAAAGCATAAGGAATCTTCCGACTGCTGTTCCAATAAGAAGGATTGACAAGTCCTAAGTATAAAACAAACCACATTTCGGGCTGGAGACGAAAGTCTTCAGCCCGAAAATCTATATAGACATCCTTCATATCTCATCTATAAATTTCACAAGAATACCCAACTAACCAACATGGAAATTCTTCTTCACAAGCATACCTTAAAACAACTTACAACATATTTTTGGAGCTACTTTTACAAATAGGTTCTCATCATCAACAAAAAAAGAACTCAAGGAATCAATCTGCGACAGATTTAATATCCTATATCTGAAAAAGAATCATATTCACTTAAAAATCTTTTGAATATCAGCACTGTAAACAGATAAAATGGTCCAGGTATCCGTTCTATTTATTCTTGAATCCTACTACCTGAGATACAAGAATTACAAAAGTTTTAACGGAAAGTTATATTTTTTTAGCCAAAAGTATTGCAAAATCAAAAAATAGCAGTATCTTTGCAACGCAATTGAGAAAAAACAAGAGCACAAAGGAAATGGTTCCTTGGATGAGTGGCTTAGTCAGCGGTCTGCAAAACCGTGTACGGCGGT
>JAHHQU010000063.1 GCA_020026225.1 Phocaeicola sp.
ACTTTAGGACATGAAAAAGGTCCGTGCTTGTGAAAGTGCGGACCTTTGTTATAAGAAAGAGGGTGCATCAATTTGTATTGATATACATTTTGACACACCCCCTTCGCCGTCATTTGGGAAATACCTCCCCTTTATTTTATGCAGATTGTTCCTGCGGCATTTTCCTCTGCCAGCAATTCAATGCTTAGTACACATCCGTTATTAGATGACATTTCTTCCGGTAACGTAAAAGAACACTCGATCTGATGGTCCCGGGAAGAAACAGGCAGATTGGATTCTACCACCTTTTTTCCGTCAGCAACCAACTTGAACGACAAGACTTTCACCGGTACATCCCCCTTCAGACTTTCCAGTCTGAATCCGTGCATCTTCTTCAACATACTAGAAGAAATATCCAGGGTGACAACCTTTTTCTGCTGCTTGTTCAAGCTCCAGTAACCTATCACATCCTTGCGGTCAATCTTGATATTCTTCTTGGAGATGTCCTTGGTAATATCCAGCATATTTTTTGCAAACGACACCACATCCAGCGAAGCATAGGACGAGTTTACATCCTGTCCGTTTTCTACCCAATTACGTTCCCAAGCAGCGAAGTCAAACGGTTTTCCCGTCTTTCTCGATTCAAAATAATGCATCCATCTTTCCAGATAATAGTCCTTTACCAATCCGCTCCATATTCTTGCCGAATAATCATCGACAGGTGGTCCCCAGATGGTAACGATTCGTTTCGCATTGGTCAGATACTGCAACTTCTGCTGGTCGGTACGAGCCGCATTCTTTGCAAAATCGAGCCATCGGTCCAATCTGAACAACGGATGCTGGCTCAACAAGGCATCCATGCCCAGCATGACTGTCTTGAAACGCGATTGCAGGAACTCAGCCTGGGTGGTATCACCCAAAAGGTATTCCTGATCAATCATTTCCGTCAATATTTCCGCCTTTCCTCCCAGATAATGGGCAGTCATTTCTATCAAATCATTTTTGAACAGAACATTGTCTCCCAATTCCTTGCCTGATTGAATGAATTGTTCCAGTCCCTCAAAATACGCGTCACTGATATGGATGGTTCCGTTCTTAAGCAAACCGGGACGGAGTTGCCAGTTGAATCGTGGATGGTCGGTAAATGTACCGTAACAAGATTCCAACAAAAGATCCCATGCTTTCAGAAGAGAGTCCGAAACCTTGCCGTAACGATTCTGCGAATAAGCTTCCAGCCATTTCCGCACATCGATATGACCGTCACTCCAGCCTGCATCAGTAACAAGCTCATACAAGACCTCATTGTTTTCAATGCCTTCAGGAGCCAAGCCATAAGCAAACAAATTACCTCGGTTGGGTGACGACAAAGCCTCCAAACGACCGTTGGCATAAAAATCGAGGACACCCGTCATGCCTACTTTTCCGCCCATATTAGGGATTACACTGTATACCCACAACTTGTTATAGAATCCCTTATAGAACTCCCAATTGACCTGAGATTTCCAAAAGTGACGATTGTAATCTACCGCAAGGTCCAAAAGAAGCATCTTATCGTCTGGAACCTTGGAGACCAAAGCCCCCAATGTTTCATAATCCCAAATATGGCGCTGATAACCGAACATCCATCCCTGCATGACCCACACCGCCTTCGGATTGGCCGCTTTAATGCCTTCATACACACATTGTCCGTAATGAGCCGCCATTTCATACCGCTTGGGATTTCCTTTTTCCGGGAAAGGAATCTCCATTTCATTAAAGCTGTCTACCAGATAATAATCGTTCTTGCCGAATTCCTTTTCCCATTCCTTGATGAACTCCTTCGCAATCTTTGTAAACAACGGTTCTTCGGGAGAAATCATCCAGTTATGGAAAGCACCTCCCCAGTGCGTTTCAACCAAATTCAGGTCGGGATAAATGCGCTTGAACGATTCAGGAATAAATCCAGCGAATCCGGGACAAATAGGACTCATCCCCAAAGCCCGCATCCGTTGCAAGATTTTATGCTGCAAGGCAACCTGGTCGGCATGCCAGTCGGCATTCAACGGTCCGTCTACCCCACTGATATTTCCCATTCTCATCCAAGGGAGATGAGCCGGTCCTACAAAATAAGCATTTATCTCTTCCTCGGTCAGCCCCATCTTTTTCCAAACTCTCGCAAGAATAGCCTCATATCCCACCAGAGCCAGCGGCATATCTATTCCATGAAGAGCCATCCAGTCAATCTCCTGTTCCCATCTTGCCCAATCCCAATAAGGAGCCGAATAACCGGAAGTCACTACATTCAAATAATAATGGTGTTTGAACGATGAAACTCTTTGCTGGGAGGCAGTTTCTTCAAGTTCTGAAGGAAAGTCAATGCTATTGGCCGACCAGGAATACATTCCACGATGATGCGATTTGAGGTAATCATAGAATCCTCTACACAGAGCAACCTCGTTAGAGCCCTTTAAATGCAGAACACCCTTACGCACATCGTACTGATAGTAGTTTTTTCCAGCCTGGTCCTTGATTTCCAAAGAAACAGGTAATTTCGATTGAGAAGTCACTCGCTGCAAGAGCTCGTAAACTGAATCTGTCTTCTTTGCATGGCCAAGGAATATACCCGGCAATAGAGACAAGAATAATAAAATGACGGTTCTTTTCATAAAATATGGTTTTTATCTTAGCAAAGATAGGAAATATTGTTAAATAATACATTCAAATTGACAAGTAAAAAGCCTTGAACAGACTGAGAAAAAGAAGATTAATCTCAACGATTAACCCAAACAGACCCCATCCTAATGACTTCCCTTACAAATCTATCATAATAAAATGATTCACAATAACTTATTATCGGGAAATGGCTGGTATTTTTTAGTAGAAACACCTTTTCTCAGAATTTATTGCATTCATTATTCCATTTTATGCTAGTTTTTTTTTCCACTTTCTATACATAAAGAATTTTCAAATCCATACTTTTGCATTAAGTCTTTTTTCCGCGAGAAATAAGAAAAGATATTTCGTAAGAAAAAGGAAAGAATAAAGCAGAATGCTTTTACCTAAGGCACAGCCATCCATGTATAGGAGAGCCAACCAACCTTATTATTGTTTAAATTTAAATTATGGGTACAACTTATTATACTATGATTATTAGAAAAACATTATTCATTTCATTTTTAGCTGTTACCTGCCATGTTGCCGGTCAACAGCCCATCTATAAACAAGCAGACGCACCGACAGAACAGCGTGTTGAAGATTTGCTGGGACGAATGACTCTAGAAGAAAAAGTGGGCCAACTGTTATCTCCTCTAGGATGGAAGATGTACGAAAAAGAAGGGTCGACTACTCGCATTTCCCCCTTATTCAAGGAAATGATGAGTGGTAACATGCCGATAGGAACCTTTTATGCGGTCTTGAGAGCCGATCCATGGACCCAAAAGACGCTTACAAACGGATTGAACCCTAAGCTATCGGCCGAAACCTTGAACCAGCTTCAACGGTATGCCGTAGAAGAGACCCGACTTGGTATTCCTCTATTCTTTGCGGAAGAATGTCCTCACGGACACATGGCTATCGGAGCAACCGTATTCCCTACCGGACTACTCATGGCCAGTACATGGGACAAAGACCTGATATACCAAGTAGGTGAAGCGACTGCCTTGGAAGCCCGTTCCCAAGGAGCGAACCTGGGTTACGGACCAATTCTGGACATCGCACGTGAGCCGAGATGGTCAAGAATGGAAGAAACTTTCGGAGAAGACCCTGTGCTTACCGGAATCTTGGGAGTGTCGTATATGCAAGGCATGCAGGGAAAATCCCCGAGCGACGGCAAACATCTTTATTCCACTTTGAAACATTTTGCAGCTTACGGAGTTCCGGTAGGAGGACATAACGGAAGCCAAGTCAGTCTTGGCATGCACCAACTGTTCACCGATTACCTCTCTCCTTTTGAAAGAGCAGTAAAAGCCGGCGCTTCCTCCATCATGACCTCCTACAACAGCATTGATGGAGTTCCATGTACCTCCAACAAGTACTTGTTGACCGACATTCTCAGAAACAGATGGGGATTCAACGGTTTCGTTCTTTCCGACCTGTTCAGCATCGACGGAATCTCAGAAGCATCCCACATCGCTGCGGATGTAAAAGATGCAGGAAAACTGGCTTTGGAAGCGGGAGTCGACATGGACTTGGGTGCCAATGCTTATGGAAAACGTACCCTCGAATTAATCAAGGAAAACCGACTGGACACGAAATACGTAGATAGGGCCGTCTCAAATATATTAAGACTGAAGTTCAAGATGGGATTGTTCGAGAATCCATACGTATCCCCTAAAAAAGCCCAAGAAATTGTTCATTGCACCTACCATAGGGAACTGGCACGGAAAGTCGCCCGAGAAGGAATCGTTCTGTTAAAGAACGATGGAGTCCTTCCCTTAAGCAAGCAAATAAAAAGCCTGGCAGTCATCGGTCCGAACGCCGACAACATGTATAACCAACTCGGAGATTACACGGCTCCCCAACCCGATGGGAAAATCATCACCCCTTTAGAAGGAATCCGGAAAGCAGTAAGCCGGTCAACCCGAATCAGATACGTTAAGGGATGTGCAATTCGTGACGTTAGCAGCAGTAACTTGGAAGAAGCGGTACGTGCAAGCAAAGAATCGGATGCCGTTGTACTCGTAGTGGGAGGTTCCAGTGCCCGTGACTTCAAGACGGAATACGTCTCAACAGGAGCCGCCACCGTTTCATCTGCCAAGGACAATGTCGTCAGCGACATGGACTGTGGCGAAGGATTCGACCGAAGTACGCTGGATTTGCTGGGCGATCAGGAAAGACTCATTCAATCCATAGCGGAAACAGGAAAGCCGCTCATCATTGTCTATATACAGGGCCGCACGCTGAACATGAACCTTGCTTCTGAAAAGGCCAATGCACTGCTGACAGCATGGTATCCAGGAGAAGAAGGAGGTACAGCCCTCGCTGAAATCCTATTCGGAGATTATAACCCGTCCGGACGTCTTCCCGTATCCATACCCCGCAGTGAAGGACAACTTCCGGTATATTATTCTTTGGGAAACCAGCGGAATTACCTCGAAGGCTCCGGCAATGCCCTTTACGGGTTCGGTTTCGGACTAAGTTATTCCAAATTTGCCTATAAAGATTTGGAGATTCTTCCAGGAGACGAAAAGGATATCGTAAAGGTCATCAACTGTACCGTCACAAATCAAGGAACGATGGACGGAAGTGAAGTCGTTCAGCTTTACCTGCGCGACGAAATGGCTTCGGTAGCCCAACCTCCTATTGCATTAAAGGCTTTCCAACGTAGGGATATTCCTAAAGGGGAAAGCAGAAAAATAACCTTCAAGCTACGAAAAGAGGATGTAGCACTATACAATGGAGCCCTGCAGAAAGTGGTTGAACCCGGAGACTTCACAGTCATGATTGGAGCTGCTTCCAATGACATCAGGCTTCAAGGAAAATTCACCATTCTTCCGCAATAAGGTTCTTTCCTTCCTCACACAAGGCTCTGTCATCTTCCCCAAAGGAATGCGACAGAGCCTTGTGTAGTTTGATACCCAAGCAAAAAGAAGATACCTCATCCGGAAGAGGCGAAAAAACGCCCCATCAAGGGTTCTGCTCTCCCCCTTCATCCCCACACTCTTCAGCATGATTCAGGTAATCGGAAGGAAGAACACCAAACTGCTTCTTGAAACACTTGGTAAAATAAGAAGGATTGTTGAAACCGACCCGATAAAGGACTTCAGTTACCATGAACTTTCCGCTTCTCAACAAAGAAGCCGCATAATTCAACCGATAAGTCCTGATATACTGGTTCGGTGACATGCCCGACAAAGCCTTCAACTTGTGGTACAGCTGGTCCTGCGTCATATTCAGCTGTTCTGCCAGCTCACAGACTGAAAGTTCAGGCTTGTCCAGATTCCGCTCAATCCCTTCGTTTACCTCATTCAAGAACTGACGTTCCAGATTCTTCTCCTCATGCTCCTTCTGTTCGGCTACCGACAATGCCGGAGTAGCTATCTGATACTTATATTTCAGCAAGTTACGGTTTCTCAAGAGATTGGCTACATTCGCCAGAAGCAACTGGCTGTTGAAAGGTTTCTGCTCAAAAAGGTCAGCACCCGCTTCCCAACATTCCATACGAGTAGAAACGGTATCCTTGGCCGACAAGAGAATGAACGGAATATGCGAAGTCTTCATGTGGGTCTTCACATTCTTGCACAGCTCCAGCCCATCCATTCCCGACATAAACAAATCCGACAAAATCAAATCGGGCAAAGTCTTCTGAATGACTTCCAAAGCCTGACTGCCATCGGCAGCCTCAAGCACTTCATAATAAGGAGAAAACAGCTGCTTCAAGTACTCACGCAATTCCTTGTTGTCATCAACAACCAGTATTCTCAAGACATTCTCCTGGTCACTCCATTCTATCGGCTGACTGCCTTCATCCGTTGCCTCCACTTCGTCAGAAGCGGCCTGAATTTCCAAAGGGAAACACAAACGGAACATAGTACCCACCGATAAGGCACTCTCCATTTCAATGCTTCCCTTCAACAAATCGACATACTGCTTCACCAGATACAAACCAATTCCCGTACCGCGGCCATCGGAAGCAATTCTGAAATACCGGTCAAAGACATGCGGTTGATCTTCTTCTGAGATACCTATACCCGTATCAGCAACCTCCAACAAGAGATTTCCGTCATGCAAGGTGGAAGAAACCTTTACCCTACCTCCTTCACTGGTATATTTGATAGCGTTAGAAAGCAGGTTCTCTAAAACAGACTCCAACTTGTCCCTATCTGTACACATCATACGATTTCCCGTTTCCTCCTCAGGGAAAGACATTTCAAACGTCAGTCCCTGTCTTTCCGCATATTCTTTAAAAGGCAAGATTATTTCATAAAGGAGCTGACGAACCGGATAGGTTTCCAACGACAGAGAAGTATCTTGCAGGCAGGAATTCCGATAATTCAATATCTTATTCATCTTTTTCATGAGCAAGTTTCCGTTCGCAATCATCGATTCCAATCGGGGATGAAATTTTTCCGGCATCTCTGGATGTTTGGCGAGTTCGAGCAAAGGAGTGATGAGAAGTGTAAGCGGGGTCTTCAAATCATGCGAGATATTGGTGAAGAACCGCATTTTCTGCTGAAGCACTTCTTCCTCTTTCTGACGCTTGATGGCTTCATACCTGCTTTCAAATGCTTTCTTATAGCGCAATCGAGAGCGAACGACCCAATAAACGACAGAAGCCATCAGAAGCAACGCATAGACCACAAAAGCAAGCGGTGTCTTCCACCAAAACTCACGTTTGATAACCTTGAGCAATCTTTCATTGCCGAAATTATCCGGTGTATTATAACGAACATGCAAGGTATAGCTTCCAGCCGGCAAGTCGCGATATTCAGCATAAGGATCATGAGGCACAGCCTTACTCCAATAAGAATCCAGTCCCTCCATCTTATAATACAAAGCATCACTTCCAGACAAGCAATAAGGAGACAATACAGACAGCATGAATTTAACATTGTGGTTCCCGGCGGGAAGAATCAAGGTATCGGCATAATTGACAGCCTCATCAATGTATGGATTCCCTTCTTTTCCCGATTCCACCGGATAGATTTCCGTTCCATTTACACTTAACGAGCGAATCAGAGGTTTTCCGTAAGAACCATTTCCCAAAAGTTCCTTATCAAGAAAGGAAATCAATCCTTTGGAAGTACCCAATATGACTTTTCCTTTTGAACACAGCACTCGGTAGATACTATAATCGGAAAGATAGGTTCGCAAATCATTGCGTTCGGGATGATATACCAGCAATCCGTCTTGAGAAGCGAGCAAGAGAAGGCCGTGCGGTTCCATACATCCGTCAGCCAGATAATACCCATCCAACTGCGATACACGGGACAGTCGGTATCCTTCTTCCCTACATTCCAAGAAGCTCAAGCCATTGGTCGTACATATCCATACCCCGGAAGCGTCTTGAAAGAAAGAAGCAACCTGCATCGGTTCTTTTCCGATACGAGGGAAATGAGCCAGAATTTTCACCTTCTCACCTTCTTCCAGATCAAAAAGGAAAATTCCTTGATTGAAGGTAGCCATCCAATACCCCCTTCCGAAGCGGTTCTTTTCTACTTTTCGCACATTGAGCACCCACGACTTTCCTTGGGATTTGTCCACAAAAGAGAGCGGTCTGGCCGACTCTGTAGATTCATTGAAGAGCCACAAGCCACTTGCCCCTGTTCCCACAAACAATTCATACCTGTTGAAGCGAGAAATGGAAAAAATACGTTGATGCTGGAAATCGGGTAAAGCCAGAGAAGCATACCCACCACGTTCCGGTTCGAAGCGTTTCAATCCGTTTCCCCAAGTTCCAACATAAATGGGAGTCCCCACCGAATCGGCATAAATCGAACTGACAGACGGATAATCGTCACTCCATGTCGTTATATTCTGCCGGTCATTGCGAAACATACAGAGTCCTCCTCCTTGAGTACCCACATATACCCGATCCAAAGAATCATTGACAGGAAAAAGGCTCCATACTATACTTGCAAATTTTTCGGGATTCCCGTTCATATACTGAGAGAACAACGGATCCGCCAGTTGGAAGCGTTCAGCTCCCCCCATCCAAGTTCCAGCCCAAAGGTTTCCCACCCTATCCTTTTTCAAGGTGATAATGTACTTCTGCGATGAACCCTCATCCATGCGTTTATACTGCATCGTTTCCGGGTAGATTTCAAACAGCCCCTTTCCTTCCGTTCCAGCAAAGACTCTGCCGTCGACAAGAGCCATACACCGTACACATCCCACCGACTGGGCAAAAGTAGCCTTTACATACCATTTGGAATCCGACTTCATCAAACGAACGATTCCGCAGCTCGTACCAATCCAAAGTTCCTCCTCACTCACAGCAAGAAAAGATTGGATATACTGGGGCTCTTCGAAAGATACCATTCTCTCTATCAAAAAGGACTGATTGACAGGTCGTACGGAATACAATTCACAAGACTGTTCAGCCACAAAGACAGTACCGTCTATCTCCAAAAGCGCGTTGACGGTCTTGAACGGATGCGGAACCAACCGCCAATCTTGAGCCGTATGATCTTGCTCCAACAGCTTCCGATAATCATCAATATACCACAACTCACCCGATGAGCAACCTACCCAGATTCCATCGCCAGCCGACTTCATCACCACCTTCACGGTTTGAATGCCGCTGAGACTATCCAAGCCGTCCAATCTCCGAAAGAAGTCTTTCTGTTTATCAAAAATGAACAATCCACAATCCGTCGAACCTATCAGCAGATACCTCGCATCCAATTCCACCAATGTATTTACGATATTGGGAAATCCCGGAGTATTCTGTGCATGGTAGTTTTTAAACTGACTTCCATCAAAGACAGAAAGCCCTTTGTTCGTACAGAAATAAAAATAACCTTCGGCATCCTGCTCAATGCAATCGATGGTATTGGATGCCAGCCCGTCGGTTTTCTTGTAAAGCGAACAACTGCGATATTCATTCGCCTGTAGGTAACCTCCCCCATAAAACAAGAACAGAAAAAGCCCAAGCAATATTTTTGAAATAGTCATCTTCAACATGAAATAGTAATTAGTGAGTTTCACTGGAAAAACAGAAGATACAAGTAACAAGTGCAACAAACTCCCCCTATCTGCCTCCTTCGTTATACCGGTTCAAATACCCGGTCTTGTACAAAGATATAATAAAATAGAAGAGAGACCAATCTTTCCCCCTGCAAATGAAATATCGGTGAACCGGAAATGTCCTATGAATCAAAGCCTCTGCCTCCGAATGGGCTCAAATAAGTATTTTCCCTAAAATGTAGTACAAATAACCCGAATTTTTGCTATTCACCAATGGATGAAAGGTGTAAATTTGTATCGAAACCAAGACAATATAGCACAATATGAACTGTTTTTATTTTTTACTGGCAATGACATTCTTCTTGACTGCATGCGAGTCGCACGAGAAGACACTCTATGTTTCTGCAAACACTTCAAACGAATACCAACCCGACGGAAGTAAAGAGAAGCCATATCCTAACATAGAGAATGCCCTTCAAGAAATACGTACTTTAAGGAATGCGGGAAACCGGGCAGTCATCAACGTCGAAGTATCCCAAGGAGAGTATTTTTTCAGTCACGGACACCTGCTCGACCGTACCATGTCGGATATAAACATCCTTGCAGCTCCCGGCGAAAAGGTAATCTTTACTGGCGGCAAGAACCTACCCTTATCCTCTCTTTCTGATTGTCAGATTGGAGACAATGCCGTCAAGCGAATCAGTCTGAAGGACTTGGGAATCGAACATTACGGAACCATCAAGAACGTTGGATTTGCCCGACCTTTCCAGAATGCATGGGCTGAACTATTTGTCAACGGCAAGCCTATGATGCTTTCACGCTGGCCCAATGAAGGGATGATTCCTATGGGAAAAATCTTAGAAAAAGGATCGGTTCCCCGACAAGATGACTTCTCCAACCGCGGTGCGGTCATGGAATACGATTCATTGAGAATCTCATCTTGGGAAGATACTGGAGATTTGTGGACAAGCGGTTATTTCAACGTAGGATATGCCGATGATGCCATCCGAATTGAAAAGTTGGACAAGCAGAAGCGGACTCTTACCACAGACGGACCTACGCTCTACGGATTTTCTTCTGGAAATGCCTGGAACAAATGGTATGCCTTCAATATCAAAGAAGAGACAGACCGTCCAGGTGAATATTATTTGAACCGTACCAATGGAGAGCTTTTCTTCATCTCCCCTGACTCCAGCATTAATACACTAGCACTGAGCATGCTGGAAGAACCCTTCTTCGATTTGAGAGAGGCATCCAACATCCGGATAGAAGGCATCACATTCGAATATTCGCGTGCTGCCCTCATCGCTATGTATAAAACAAGTAACGTACAAATCAGCGATTGTGTGTTCCGAAATTCCGGCGACTTGGCTATCATCATGGGATTAGGAATCAAACCTTTTAAAGATTACCGACACGAAGGTACAGGCGAAGCCGCTCATAAAACGGTAGGCAGCCTGCAGCAACACCTCTATAGCAACCAGACATTCAACAGAGAAGCGGGAAAAAACAACCTCATTGAACATTGTCATTTTTATAACCTCGGGGCTGGAGCTATCTCAATGGGTGGAGGCAACCGCTTGACATTGGAAGAAGGTAATAATACAGTCAGCAATTGCCTCTTCCATTCCAACAACCGCATTGCCAAGTCCTACCGCCCAGCCATCCATATTACCGGAGTAGGCAATAAGATTATAAACTGTGAAATCTTTGACACTCCCAGTATGGCTATTCTGATGAACGGAAACAATCACCTCATAAAGAACAACTATATACATGACGTGTGCAAGGAAATAGAGGATCAGGGTGCCTTTTATTACGGACGCAATCCATCGGAATGTGGAACTATAGTAGAAAACAATCTTTTTGCCAATATTCCATCAATCTACAGCACTTGTGCAATCTATCACGATGACGGTGCTGGAGCATTGACTGTAAAAGACAACATCCTCTACCAAACAGGAAGATATGGAGTAATCATGGGCGGAGGTTCGGACAATCAATATGAAGGTAACCTGTTCATTCATGGGAACCAAGCTGTACACGTAGACAACCGACTTCAAGGATGGGCTAAAGCGCTGTTACAAGAAGGAGGTATTTTCGAGAAACGGCTTCGGGAAGTCAATTATCGGGAAGAACCTTATCAATCTGCTTATCCGTTCTTGAAAGATTACTGGCCAAACGACAGTCTCCCTAAAAGAAATGTCTTCCGCAAAAACACGTTCATAGGTTTCAACGCATTGGCAGACAGCCCGGAATTCATAGACTGGTCGGAAAACGATTCCGTACAAGACTCTATTCACTTGGACAAGTTTGATAAGGAGACGCTACTTAAAGAGCTGAAACGCCGTAAATACCGAAACGATAAGGAATACAACTTTATAGGTATCAGAACCGAGAATTAGGACAATTGAAATCAAACTTGAAAATCATTAATAAACCCGTTGGCGAAATTAAATCAGCACTGATATAATTCCGCCAACGGGTTAGTTTCATTGTAAAAGAAGACTTGCCATAACATTAGGCAAACCCTAATACTTAGGAATATACGATTCCTAAATAACCTTTATAGTTACTTTAATATTATGTCCTTTTTGAGAAGTTCTTCAAACGTGTAAGGATATACTTTATCCATTACTTTTTTATATTCTTTAGTAAATAACGAATAAGTTTCGAGGGCTGAAGCATTCATTCGATTATGCTCATAAAATTTAATCATTATAGATAAAGCTTGTTCATTTAACGAATCTATTGCCGAGGATGTAAATTAAACTGTGTCAGCAAAGAATAAAATAGGCTCAGTAGATAAATCATGGGGATAAATTCTTTCACTTTGGATTATTACCTAT
>JAHHQU010000064.1 GCA_020026225.1 Phocaeicola sp.
TGACGATGAGTCATGTCATTGCCAAACGTAAGACAGACTGCGATTTCAACAGATAATTTGATGATAAAAATAATTTGAAATAACACACATTTCGAATACATCGGAAAAAGTAATGTTGATGTAAACTTATTCTTGAGAGGATGAGGACGAGCGTGTGAAATTAGTTTAGATCTAACATTAAATGTAAACTTTATGTTATTATTGTCTATCGGAATTTTCTTGAGCATCTGTATGCTCCTGACTCGATATAAAAAAGCTGCTTATATCGGATTCTTCATTGTGTTCTTTGTGATGGCTTTTCAATATAATCCGACAACAGATTATATAAGGTATCAGGCAAGTTTCGAACAAATGCAGATATTGATCTCCCAAAATGAAGGAGTGTTTTATCAGTTGCCGAGTAGGGCAGAACCCGGTTGGCAGATGCTTTATAACTTGTTTGCGTGGGCATCGTTTCCATTTTTTGTCTTTTGTGTCGCATTGTTCCAATATTTCGTATTGGTTAGACTGACGAAAACATATGTGGATGTGAAGTATCAGTTTTTGACTCCGATTCTGTTTTATTTTACGGATGCTTTTATGCTGATGCAGACAACAGCCATGCGTCAAGGGCTGGCGATTGAATTGTGTTTGTTGTCATTCTTTTTAGTGAACAAAAAGAAATATGTATGGGCTGTAATATTAGCCGGATTGGCGTTTTCTGTGCATAAAACGGCTCTGCTTGGAGGTGCATTTGTTGGGCTGTATTTTTTGCTTGACTTTTTTAAATTATGGGATATTAAAGTTACCCGGAATGATTATTTTTGGCCAGTTGTATTTGCTTTAATATTTATATTTTTGTATTTGTTCAAAGAATCAATTATTGATAATACCTTGGCGTTTTTTAGTAGTGATGATGATTTATTGAGAGACTATTCTTATAATTTAAATTCTTTGGAGTTTAAAGAGCTTTCCCCTCTTATCATTTTGTATGATTGTGTAATGGTTTTTGTTAATGTGTTGTATTATAAGTATGCAGAAAAACAACAAAGGTTTTTTATAATAGCATCGACCATTGCATGCTTCTGTGATATGTTATTCTTCGGATTGGGATCAATTCCCAGAATCTTCCTTTATTTCTCAATCTTTAATATTTTGCTGTATCCCAATATTGCTAAATTTATTGCTGAAAAATATGGTAAGATTGTATCAGTCGTTTATATTGTTTTCTGTGTGGGATATAGTGTGAAAACATTTATTCCGGCAGTAATGCCTCCGGAAGGTTATTATTCTTTCTATGAATTTGTATTTTTAACATAAATTAATGGAAACGACAATTGCCGAAAATAATAAACGTATTGCCAAGAATACCTTGCTGCTTTATGTGCGCATGCTTTTTACAATGGGGGTGACCTTGTTCACCTCCCGTATTATTTTGCAGGTGCTCGGAGTCGAGGATTTCGGGGTATATAATGTTGTGGGTGGTATTGTTACCATGTTTGCGTTTATTAACGGCGGTATGATTGCGGCTACCCAGCGTTATCTGACTTTTGAATTAGGACGGGGAAATCAAGAACGATTGGCTCGTGTTTTCAGTACCTCGATTCAGATTCATGCTCTTATTGCTCTGATTATTGTAATCTTGGGAGAAACCGTGGGTTTGTGGTTCCTCTATAACAAAATGGTGATTCCCGACGATCGTATGGTGGCGGCAATGTGGGTCTATCAGTGCTCGATCGTGGCGTGTGTCGTAAATATAATGTCCATCCCTTACAATGCGGATATTATCGCACACGAAAAGATGTCTGCATTTGCCTATATCTCCATCGTGGAGGTATCTCTTAAATTGTTGATTGTCTATTTGTTGATGTTGCTCCCGTTTGATAAACTTATTGTCTATGTGTTATTGATTCTGAGCGTACAGATTTTGATTCGGGTGATCTACGGAGGGTATTGTAAAAAACATTTCTCGGAGACAACATATCATCATTATTTGGACAAGCCGTTGTTGAAAGAGATGGCTTCGTTTGCAGGATGGAGTTTTTGGGGAAGTTTGGCGGGTGTACTTTATACGCAGGGCTTGAATATGATGCTGAATGTGTTTTTCGGTCCGGTAGTGAATGCGGCGAGAGGTATTGCGGTGCAGGTGCAAGGTGCTGTGCAACAGTTCGTGGGAAATTTCCAGATGGCTTTGAATCCGCAGATTATGAAGAATTATGCAACGGGGGATTTGGATAATATGCATACGCTGATGTTTCGCAGTGCCCGGTTTTCGTTTTTTCTCTTGTTCTTTTTGACATTGCCCGTATTGTTGGAAACGGATTTCATCCTGACAATCTGGTTGAAAACGGTTCCCGGAAATGCCACTATATTTACGCAGATTATGATTTGCATATCGTTGATTTATACGACGGCAAATCCGTGTGTAATTGCCAATCAGGCTACCGGAAAAGTGAAGGTTTATCAGGCCGTAGTAGGAGGTATTCTGCTTACGATATTGCCCGTTTCCTATGTCGTGTTGAAATTGGGAGCACCGGCCTATTCGGTGTTTATCGTGCATTTCTGTGTGGAGATGGTGGCTCAGTTGGCTCGAATGATTATGTTGCGAAAATTGATCCGCTTGTCGGTTATCAGATATTTTAAAAATATTTATATTCCTGTCGTGCTTACGGTCGTTGTGGCTGTGATTCTTCCTGTAATCGTTCATGAACGATTGGAACAAGGTTGGATCCGTTTTTTTGTGGTGGGGGTGACTTGTGTCTTTTCGGTGACAACTTCAGTCTTTGTTATTGGACTGAAGGGAAACGAGCGTCGTTTCATATTTGATAAGGTTTTGCACATTTTAAAGTTGGGGAAATGATTCGGATTGAAAATAAACAAGATTGTTGCGGATGTGCCGCCTGTGTGCAAAGATGTCCTAAGCAATGTATCTCGATGCGGGAAGACGAGGAGGGATTTCTTTACCCTCAGGTCGATGTGGAGCGATGTATCGAGTGCGGATTGTGTGAAAAGGTGTGTCCCGTCATCAATCAAAACGAACCGCAGAATCCGAAAACAACATATGCCGTAAAAAATCCGAATGAGAAAATTCGTAAGGAGAGTTCTTCGGGCGGTGTATTTACAATGCTTGCTGAACGGATAATCGATGAGGGCGGTGTCGTATTCGGAGTGGGGTATAATGAACATTGGGAGGCTGCTCATTATTATACGGAAACCAAGGAGGGCTTGTCCGCGTTCAGAGGCTCTAAATATGTACAAAGTATCGTCGGAAATACCTTTAAGGAGGCCGAGCAATTTTTGAAACAGGGACGAAAGGTGTTGTATTCGGGAACACCATGTCAGATTGCGGGGTTGAAGCGATATTTGCGTAAGGAGTATGATAATCTGTTGGCGATTGATAGTGTTTGTCACGGAACGCCTTCTCCGGGGGTGTTCAGATGGTATTTGACCGATAAAATCGCAAAAATTGCTACGGGGAAAAATCGAGGGTATCAATGTCCGATTCCGCAAATTCCCAAAGTTGATGATTTTGCACGGGGATATGGAGTGGAGATAAAAGGAATTCGATTCCGTGATAAAAGTTGTGGTTGGAGAAATTACCGTGTGGCTTTTGATTTTTTGAAGGATAAGCATCAGCCGATGAATTATTCGCAAAGTCATTATCAGGACTCTTTTATGAAGGGATTTCTTCGGGATTTGTATTTGCGCCCCAGTTGTCATGCCTGTCCGGCTCGACAATTAAAAAGTGGAAGTGATATTACGCTGGGTGACTGGTGGGGAATTTGGGTGGTGAAGCCCGATTTCTATGATGATCTCGGAATTAGTGCCGTGGTGGTAAATTCCGAAAAAGGAATGTTGGTTTTACAGGGGATGGAACAACTGCTCTACCCGATGGAATATGAGGATTTGTGTAAGTATAATCCAGCCTTGCTTAAGAGTTCGAAATGTCCGCCCTTGCATGAGGCTTTTTTTGCCGTTTCGAAGAAAGGGTTTGACAAACGGATCGCTGATCTGACAAATGTCAGTTTGAGAACAAAAATAATAAATAAATTGAAACGGATTGTACGCAGAATATGTGGCAAACAATAGAATAACGTACAGATAAAAGCATATATCAATCTTCGATAAGATGAAAACAGGAATTTTGACATATCATTTCGGAACAAATTTCGGAGGCCAGTTGCAATGCTATGCCTTAAATAAGACTCTGGAGGCATTGGGACATGAACCGATTGTTGTGAACTATATTCCCGGACAAAATGAAAATCGGTTGATCAGTGACTTGAAGACAAGCGTCAAGTTGTTGCTCAAAGGAGGAAAGGATAATGCCGTGTTGGCGGTTGAATCGTTTCTGCACAGCCGTCGGATGAGAAAGAATTTTGATCGGTTCCGTCAGAATTATCTGCATGTCGGTCAGCGTTGTACGCTGACTGATTTTACCGATAAATACAAAGATCTTGATGCACTTGTAGTGGGTAGTGATCAAGTGTGGGCACCCGCACATCATCGGAGCGGAGCCTATTTCTTCAATTTTAAACCCGAATTTAAAGCCCGTAAGATTGCGTATGCTCCCTGTTGTGCGATAAACAGAGTGGAGGCGGAAAATAAAGAACAACTTTCGACTTTGCTCGGACGTTTTGACAGTTTGTCGGTTAGAAATCTGGAAACCCAAAATTTTGTGAAAGATTTGATCGGGAAAGAGGTTGAAATTGTGGCCGATCCGACAATATTGCATGATTTCTCGGAACTGAAATCGGACCGTACCCCCAAGGGAAAATATGTATTGGTGTATATTTTGGGTGATGAGATTAACGGTGGTCACAAGACGATGATTGACCACATTAGAGAAGCCTATGGGAATCTGCCCGTTTATGTGATCTCTCTGACGAGCAGCAAACCGAAATATTTCTCGTGGGCAACAAAGACTTATTGGGAGTTGAATCCCGTGGATTGGGTGGATTTCATTCGGAACGCCACATTTGTATATACCGATTCATTCCATGGGGTGGTTTTCTCATTGAAATTTCATGTGCCGTTTGTTGCATATTACAAGGAACGGATTCGTGCATCGCGTTTTATTGACTTGAAAACCCGTTTCGGGTTGCGAAATATCGTGGAGGCGGCATCGGAAGTAAATCCCGACTTCCTGAAGCAGAGTCAGCCCGATGACCGACATATCGACGAGGTATTTCAGACCATGAAGGAAAAATCATTGGCGTATTTAAAAGACAGTTTATTATGAAAAAGATACTTTGGTTTTCGAACTGTATTCAAAGCAATCGAAACAACAAAGCCAGCGGTTCGTGGTTGTATTCTATGGCACAATTGCTTACGTCCCGTGCAGATATTCATTTGGTGAATGTCGCTGTGGGAAGAGGTATGAATCTGACTTCGATTCAGCATAATGTTCTCGGTGAAAATTTCGAGGAATATCTGTTGCCCCAATGGAAACTGACCTCTAAAGGACTGCCCTCAGAGGAAAATTCTGCTGCAATCAAGGCTCTGTGCGAAGCGTGCAAACCGTCACTGATTCATGTATGGGGAGTTGAGAATTATTTTTGTAATTTGATCCCGGCGTTTGGTTTGAAAACTCCGTTGTTGCTGGAAATTCAAGGTTTGCACCGACCTTGTGCCGATGTCTATTACGGAGATCTTTCGTTTCGGGAAATCATGAAGTGTTTCGGTCTTCGTGAGATTCTTTTCCCGTTTATGAAATCTTTGTTTGCGGAGAAAAAACAGATGGTTGAAGCAGCACAAAGGGATGACGAGGCAATTCCCAAATACCAATACATTTCCACCCAGTCGCAATGGGTGCGGGATTATTTGCGAAATACTACACATGCGAAGATATTCCAAACGGGAATGTCTCTGCGTAAAGAATTTATGGAGGCTGGTCGTCGGGAATATCCGCACGAATTGAATTTTTATTGTTCGGCAGCCGGTCCTGCTCCTTATAAGAGCATGCAGACTGTTTTCAAGGCTTTTGCTTTGGTGCAAAAGACCTATCCCGAAGCGCGTCTTTATGTTATCGGGAATTTTAAAAATTCCAATTGGATCCATCAGGCCGGTTATTTGACTTATTTGTATAAGACGTTGGATAAGTTGGGTGTAAGAGATCGTGTGTCCTTTACGGGACCTCTTGCCGCCGCAGAAATTGTAGAGGTGATGCGTAAATGTATCGCGATGGTACATTCAAGTTATGTGGAAAGTTATTCTCTGGCTGTCGCCGAGGCTCAGGCTGTGGGCGTTCCTTCTGTAATTTCCTATGCGGGAGCAATGCCCGAATTGGCCGTACACGGAGAAACGGGATTGTTTTATTCTCCGGGTGATTATCGGAGTTGTGCAGCCCGTATGATGGATCTTATAGAGGATAAGGAACTGGCAGAGCACATTTCGGAGGCATCTTATGAGTTGGCTCACAACAGAAATGATAGTTTAAGAGTGTTGGAATGTCAGTTGAAAATATATGATGAAATAATCGTTGGAAAATGAGTAAAATTGGTTACCTTTGGGAAAATAGAGCTCACTATACAAGGGAGGTATATAAAAAGATAGCCGTTCGGTATTGGTCGGTTGTCAATCGTATTTCGGCGTGCTGGTGGGGAGTTAAAATCGGTAAGCGGGCAAAGTTTATGGGAAAAACCCATTTTGAACGCTTGCAGGATTCTTCCATAACGATTGAAGACGGGTGTACGTTTAATTCGTCCGTAACATCTAATTTGGTCGGATTGTTTAGTCCGTGCATCTTTTATACGGCTAAAAAAGGAGCGGAAATTCGAATTGGTAAGAATTGCGGGTTCTCGGGAACGCGAATTTGGGCCGGTCAGAAAGTTGTTTTGGGAGATAATGTCCGTTGTGGAGCCAATACTTATATTACAGACAGTGATGCCCATTCGGAAGATTATCGGGCGGGAAAAGATCGCCCTGTGGTTATTGAAGATAATGTTTGGTTAGGAACGAATGTTGTCGTTTGGAAAGGTGTTCATATTGGGAAAAATAGTCTGATCGGAGCAAACAGCCTTGTAACAAAAGATATCCCGGCTAATGTAGTCGCAGGAGGAAGCCCTTGTAAAGTGATTAAAAGTTTGAAAAATGAATAATATAATCTTTGTAAATTTAACGAGTAGTTATCCGATTGCTTTTTCTGCCAATAATTCCAAGGTGGAGTTTATTGCACGGGGATTGATCGAGCAGGGAAATAGTGTTACGACATTTAATTCCTGTTTGGTGGGAAGCCGAGGTGTGCGAGAATTGAAGCAGGGGGTGACCGATTTCGGATTTGAGTATTATTTGTTTCCCGAAAAATCGGTGATGCACGGATGGAGTAATTCGAAATTATTGTTCAGATTATTGCGCGACAAAAAGAGTAAAACGGGTAAAAATATTGCATTTGTCGGAATGGACTATTTCCCAACCATGATGTTGGCAATTATCTTTGCAAAGATTAGAGGATACAAGGTGGTTACATTGTTTCATGAATGGGATATTGTATGTAAACAGTTAAATTTTTTCTATAAGATAGATGCTTATTTGAAAGATTGGTTCTTTGGGTGGTTTATGAACGGTATTTTCCCGATTTCTCATTTCTTGGAGCAGAAGGCCAGAAGATTCCATAAACCGATGGCGATTTTACCCATTTTAGCAGATTATAGATTACCGCGAATATCTTCCTATAAAGGTGGTAATAATTTTTCATTTTGCGGACATGCCGGTTATTTATTACGCTATAATCTGATTTTTAATTCGTTTGTAAAAGTTGTTCAAAAGAAATCTTCGGCGACTTTAACATTGATTACCTTCGGATATGATTGGCAGATCGAACAGATCAAAGAACGAGTTCGTAAGTTGGGAATTGCTGATAACGTAATTATTAAATCTCAATTGACAACGGAAGAGTTGAATGTAGTTTATGACGAGTCGCTTGCATTGTTGATTCCGTTGCAACCTGATACCGATCAGGATAAGGCTCGTTTCTCGCAGAAAATTGCCGAATATACGGCATCCGGAAGACCGATAATAACGACGGCTGTGGGAGAAATTCCTTATTATTTTACGCATGATAAGGATGCTGTCATTTGTGATTATTCGGATGATTCGTATGCAGAAGCAATGCTTGATTTGCTGGAGCATAAAGATAAGGCTACACTGATCGGTAAAAATGGTCGGGAGTGTGGCGAAAAATATTTTGATTATCGGGTCAATGGAGTGCTGGTAAATGAGTTCCTAAATAAAATATAGTTTGCAGCCGATTGATTAAAGTTTATGTGACGAGATGTTGAGATGGCGATATTGGTAGAAATGATATTAAAAATCATGTCGCTTTTAATACATTTATAAGAAGAAAAATTAAAAGAGTAAGGATGTCGCAAGTACTCGAAAATTTATATTCGGCATAAAGATATTGGTGATATGGCAAAAGTTTTAGTGGTAGCAACTTCTCGAAAGACTCGAGGCGGAATAACATCTGTTGTTAAGGCTCATGAACGGGGACAACAATGGAAAAAATATAATTGTAAATGGATTGAAACCCATCGTGATGGAAATATTTTTGTAAAGTTGTGGTATTTTATTCGGGCCTTGGCTACTTTTCTGATCCAATTGCCGTTTTGTGATCTTGTGCATATTCATTTTAGTGAATATAGCAGTGCTCGTCGTAAGAAAAGTTTCGTGTATTTGGCATGGTTGTTTCGGAAGAAGATTATTCTTCATTTTCACGCACCTAATCCGGATAATACTTATAAGAAGTACCCGCAATTCTATCAAAGAATATTTGCTAAAGGTGATTTAATCATTATGTTATCTGAGCGTTGGAGAACCGATTTGCTTAATACATTAAAAATTGCACCTGAAAAAGTACGGGTCGTCTTTAATCCGTGTCCCGAAGTGATTCCCGAACATGTTAGTAAACAAAAGTATGTACTTTATGCAGGAACTTTAAATCAGCGTAAGGGATATTTTGATTTGATAAAGGCTTTTTCTCAAATCGCATCGAAATACCCTGAGTGGAAGGTCATTTTTGCCGGTAATGGGGAAATAAATAATGCAGAGGAACTTGCTCGAGAATATCATGTCACAGATCAAATCGAATTTAGAGGTTGGGTTGCCGGCAGAGCTAAGGACTTATTGTTTAAGGAGTCATCTGTATTTTGTTTGCCGAGTTATGCCGAAGGTTTCCCAATGGCGGTGCTTGATGCATGGGCATACGGATTACCTGTTGTAACGACGCCTGTGGGAGGAATTCCCGATATTGCAGATAATGGTAAAAATGTGTTGTTGTTCAATCCCGGAGACGTGGATGGTTTAGCCCGTTTGTTGGATCAGTTAATTGCAGATGAGCAATTACAACGCTCTTTGTCTCTTGCTTCGTTTGAAATGGCACATACCACATTTAATATTCAGACGATTAATTCTGAGATTGAGAAGTGTTATGCTTCTTTGTGCAAGTAAATAGAAGCGTATCTGCCGCCTGATTGAAGATAAAGATTGTTGGAAGACTCTTTCCGAGAATGCCTACACGTTGTCGCATGGGGCATTGTCGATCAATAATATGACTCAAGAGTTGGATTCGGTGTTTGAGCGGTTGAGTGGAATGCCGAGATAAATTAATAGTTATGAACGATAAGAACAGATTCAGAATCAATAATATCCATATTTCGAATACCAATCCGAAGGATGCATTCGAGAAGATTGTCGAATATGCCACTTCGGGACACGGCGGTTATATTTGCGTGTCGAATTTGAGAATGGTACTGTATGCGGGCAAACATCCCGAATACGCCGATTTGATGGAGCATTCGTTGATGAACTTTCCCGACGGCAAACCCTTGACTTGGTGTGGCCGTATGTGGGGTATAAAGAAGGTGCACCGAACTTGCGGCCCCGATTTTTTTGCGGCGACCTTGCGATCCGGCAATCAGCAGTTGAAACATTACTTGTTGGGTGATACGGAAGAGGTGATTCGTAAAATTGTCGAGAAGAATTCAAAGGAGACCAAATCGCAGATCGTGGGTGCGGAATCGTTGCCGTTTACCGATGTCGATAATTTCGATTATCGGGGAATTGCCGAACGTATAAAGGCTTCGGGTGCCAATGTCGTGTGGACGGCGATGCGAGCACCCAAACAGGATCAGTTTAATCAGATTCTTTATAAGCATCTTCCCAATGTGGTCAGTATCGGTGTGGGACGTGCGTTCCGCATTTATATCAATGAGATAAAGGATGCCCCGAAGTGGACCAAAGAATTGGGCTTGTCGGGTCTGTTTATTTCGCGGGACGGATTTTTCAAGGATGTAAAATGGTACACCACTTCGCTTTTCCGATTGATGGGCTTTTTTGCGCAAATTCTCAAAAGACGAATGGGCGGTAAGAAGTATTACGAATAATCTGACGGTGTAAGTGTATGATTAATATTTTACTGTTGGAGGGGCAGAACGGACAGGCTCCGTCCACGGCGCGGTCGCTTCATGATTTGGAGGTGAAGGTCTTCGCGATAACCGAGGGGCGTATTAATGCAGGTTATGCGTCGCGGTATATTGACAAGAAGATCGTATGCCCTCATTATGAGGAGTATGGTGCCGAATATAAGGCATTGTTGTTTGATTTCTTAAAACGGCAGGAGATTCACGCCATTATTCCGTTGGGCGATAAGAGTGCGCGTTTTTTAAGTTTGAACAAACCGGAAATCGAGTCCGAATTTCACACAACCTGTATCGTACAGGATTTTCCGCTGTTCGATCTGGCACAGAACAAGCAGAAACTGATGGCTTTGTGCGAGCAGTATGATCTGCCGCATCCCCGTACCCGAAAAATCGAGAACAGCGAGGCTTCCATTCGTCAGGCGGTGGATTATGTCGGATTTCCCGCGATGCTGAAACCCGATGTCGGAATGGGTGCTCGCGGAATTGTCTTGGTACATAATGAGGAGGAGATCCGTCAGAAGATTTCGGTTACGCTGGATGTTTGCAAGACGTGTACCCTGCAACAATTTATCAAGAATAATGGAATTTATTATAACGTGATGCTGTATCGTGATTTCGAGGGAAAAATCTTGAATCATACGATTATGCAGATTATGCGTTATTTCCCGATAAAGGGCGGTACGAGTTCTTATTGCAAGACGATTGATGACGCCTATTTGGTGGAGATTTGTTCCAAGGTATTGGAGCATTTGAACTGGGTCGGTTTTGCCGATTTTGACATCATGCAGGAGGAGGGTAGCAATGCTTTGAAAATTCTGGAGATTAATCCCCGAATTCCCGCATCGGTTCATTCTGCGTGTGTTTCGGGAGTCAATTTCCCGAAAATGATGGTCGAAGGGGCTTTGAATCTGCCGATCAAAACCTATCAATATCGTCCGGGCAAGGAGATCCGATTCTTCGGTCTTGATGTGATGTGGTTTTTGTTTTCGCCGGAGCGTTTCCGATTTAAGCCGTCGTGGTTTAAATTCTGGGGTAAGAATGTGTATTATCAGGACGGATCGTTGAAAGATCCCTTTCCGATGCTGATGGGTTGTTTGGAAGGTGTGGTAAAATATATGAATCCGTCGTTTAGAAAAGCAAAATTGAAAAAATAATGGGAACAACCAATTCTAAAAAGCGTGTAGTCTATGTCGATTACATGAAATCGCTGGGTATGATGACCATCATTTGGGGACATATTATGCTGGTCGGTATTACGAATGCCGTCGTGTATGCGTTCCATATTCCGCTCTTTTTCTTTTTGAGCGGATTGATGTTCAAAAAGAGCAGATATCCGGATTTCGGTGTATTTTTCAAGAAAAGAGTCAAGTCGTTGCTTGTCCCCTATGTTATTTATTCGTTCCTTACATGGTGCGTTTGGGTAGGATATGCTTATTTAACTCATGCCCGGACGGAGAGTTATTTCATGCCGTTGTTGCAGACTTTTATTGCGCAGGGATCGGGTAATTTCTTGGTACATAACGTGCCTCTTTAGTTTGTGTCTTGTCTGTTTGTGCTTGAAATGATGTATTTCTTCATTGCAAAATTGCAGGGACAAATCAAGGCTGTCGTCTGTGTCGTGTGTGGTATCTTGGGTTATTTGATGACATTGGAAAATTCGTTTTTCGATTTCAGATTGTTGCCGTGGAGTATTGAGGTGGCATTTGCCGCGATTCCGTTTTATGCCTTAGGCAATTATTTGGCCGAGCACTTCACGCATGAGAAGATGGTGGATACGATTCGTACGAATAAATTAGGGTCGCTGCTTGTGTTTGTGGTGTCGTTTGTCGGATTGGTGATGGGCGCATCGTTTAACGGAGCGATTTCGATGGGCAGCAACCATTTATGGGGGTAAAAACGAAATGTAGTAAATTATAGATAGGGGATTAGAGGGTAA
>JAHHQU010000065.1 GCA_020026225.1 Phocaeicola sp.
TGTGAACAGCGATGCAAAAAGCAAAGCGCTGATAAAATATTTTCTTTTCATCTTTCGTTGTTCTATATATAGTTTATACCAACTTCACTTATTAATTCTCTTTACGATAGTTAGGGTCTCTCTTTGGGAAAACCGAATAATAACCGTTTTTACCCACATAAGCATCGTAGCCCAACTCTTCTGTAAAGTTAGAGTAGTCTTTCATGCTTCGTGGTTCACCACCAGCAAAACCAACTTTCTTGCCCAATGAATTGACTCCTACCTCATCTTGCGGGAATATGAACGAATAAGGATTCCAAAGTCCCAGATTAGGATGATAAAGCAACCAAGAAGGAAGTTTACCGGTCAGGAAGTTCAAGTTGAGCGACAAGGACTTCATCTTTGGCCATACACGGGTTATCTGATGCTCTACAAGGAATTTCTGTCCGTCTTTAATAGTATCAGAAACAGCTGCAAAATCAGCATCTTGATAAGCCGAGAAATTATATGGCTGCTGCTGAAGTTCGGCATCGGTAGGCAATTCACCTTCCAGCAAGCTGAATGACAAGTACAATTTTTCCAGATTCTCCCACTTCATCAGTTCCATAAAGGCATTGCGGTTGTTTGCACCATTATAAGCGATACCTTTGTTTCCGAAAGAAGTTTCCCAACGGAATCCCAAATCTCCATCTTCTTTCAAACTACTTACTACCGATTTTACTCGCATATTAGTCAGTACCAAAGATTTCAATGCCGGGAAGTTTGTCTGGTTTACCTGACGCAACCAAGCATCATCAGTAAAGTTTACACTACTCAAATCAAGAAATTCCAGTACATCACTCTTAAAGTCTTTTGGCAATTTAACCAATCCAAATGAGCTGATGTTCAATGCTTTCAAGAAACTTTTAGGCTTTCCGTTACCAAATTCGGCATTCAACGGATGTCCGTTCAGCAAGGTACATATATCGTTACCCAGTTCAATCTTCTTCATCTCACGGTTTGCATTACTGAAGAAAGTAATCGATTCAGCAAAACGAAGCTGAGAAATCTGATAAGGGATAGATTCTTTCGTATTGAACAGGGTGAAAGACACCGCACGCACACGACCTACCATTTTAGAAGGAATCTTCTTTCCGTCTACCTTGTCATTGTTTTTCCACAAAACCACGTTCTTCCAGTTACGCATATTCTCTGAAGCATCCCATTTGAACATACCGTCCATGCCCTGATAGATAGACAATACAGCCAACGAGTCACCAGCACGGTCGTCTGTCAATATTGGAGCATGCTCCTGAATAACCTTCAACACCACTGTTTCAGCCTCTTCTCCTTCTTTTACATTCTTAGGAACAAAGCGGATTTCAACCTCACGGTTTTCCTCGTGAGTGTTGATTTTCCAATTAAAACGAAGTTTTCCAGTACGTGGACGCTCTCCATAGTCGAGTACAATGTCCTGACCTTTTTTCAGTTCAAGCCAAGACTTGGCCTCTTGCGGAATTTCCACAGTAAAGTTTACGTTTGAAGTAACAGTCACATCAAAGAAACGCTTTTCATAAGGAGCATTGCTCTCTATGTTCAACTCAGCCTTCGCCAAAGAAATCTCTTTCTTATAGCCAAACTGTTTTACACTGACAGTCTTTACTCCTTCACCCTTGGCATAGAACTGAATATTAGCCTGACGGATAGAAGACAAGATAGAAGAGTCTGCTTTCACTTCCACTTCTGCTTGTCCTACCCCATTACCTGGAGCCAACTGAATCCAAGTGGCATCTGTACTGGCATTCCATTCCGACTCTGTAAGAACGTTTACCAATTCAACCCCACCATTTGGGTCTGAAATCACAATTTCTTCTTTGTCCAAAGAAAATCCAGAAACGTTAGGCTGGTCATCATCTTTACACGATACCATCAGTCCGGCTACGACCGACAAACCTACTATGTATTTCGAAATATTATTCATCTCCTTCTATTATTTATTTATGCAAATCCAACACATCACATCCACGGATATCCTGAGTAGGGTCATAAACCAACAAGAACATATTTGCCTTGATATACGGACAAACGCTTGCCACATTGATTACTATATTCGGATTGTCGCTGATGTCCAAGTTATTGATCATGTAAGAAATATTTTCCTTATTGGTCACATTCACATCACCTATATCATTACCGCCCAAATACAAAGCACGAAGTCCCTTATGCTGGTCTACGTTCTTTGGCCATTCAGAGAAAGTACGATTACCGTCTGCATCGCGCTGGCTGCGTATAGCCAATACGGTCAAGTGGTCGATATTCAACAACTGATAAGGAAATGCCGACAAGCGGTTGAAGCTGACATCCACTCCAAACAAATAAGGAAGATTCACTCCGTGAAAATCTGAAGGGAATTCTGTAATCCGGTTGAAGGTCAAGTCAAGTGAAGTCAACATAAAACTATTTTCACCTACGATATCTCCTTTTTTGAAATTCTCAATCAAGTTGCCGCTTAAGTTCAATACCTGAATAGGAGAACCTCCGGCAAACAGTCCCTTAGGGAAGTCCTTCAACTTATTGCGTGCTATAGAGAAATTGGTTACATTCACTCCATAGTTCTCCGGCACTTCGGTAATTTCATTAGAAGAGAAGTCCACCGATTGCATCACAAACACCGACTTCGGATTAAAGAATCCTTTAGGAAGTGCCTTAATCTTATTGTTTGAGAAAGAAATAGACTCTACATCTTCTACCCCACAGAAATTATCTGGGATACCGGTAATATGGTTATAGTCAAAGCTAGCCTGTACTAGGTTGATTCCTGCAAATGAAGGCAGCACACCTTCAATCTTGTTATATACACAGTCAATCTTACCCAACTTCTTCAAGTTGATGATGTTTGCGGGAAGTTTGCTGATATTGTTGAATCCCATATACAGAATTTGCAATTTGCCTTTAGAAGGACCATCAAACATTTTCTCCAGCCCTGCGTTGATAACGTCCGAAGTCCACTGTCTGTTCATTGCAAGGTTAATCTGCACCAATCCGGTCATCTTATAAAGCACTTCAGGGAACTCGGTCATCAAAGGATTATTGTAAAGTTCCACATCGGTGCAGTTCTCCAGCTGGACCATTGAAGCAGGGAGTTCCTTGATTTTTGAGTTGGCGATGTAAAGCACCTCCAGTTCTTTAAGGTTACCGATAGCCTCATCAATTCCAGTAAGACCATTGGTCAGTTCACCCCAGTTGATATCACGTGAAGCAACCTTGGCTGAAGCCGACTTGATTTCTATGCCCTGATGTTTGAATCCCCACAACAAAGGTTCTGAAAGATCGGCTCGAATATCCTTCTTCACATAATTGTCCATATAATCATTGCGGATGATATCCATATTATCGGAAGTAGGATTCATCATTGCTTTTGCAAAGATTCTGCGTGACTCCTGAGAAGAACCGTTCGGCACATTTGAGTGCTGCTTGTCGTTATGAGTACCCAAATAAAGCGAGCGCAATGCTGTCAGCTGACCGATAGCAGCCGGAACATTTCCCACCGGACCGAAATCGCCCAAGGTAAGAACAGCTACACGTCCCTCGTCATTCAAGGTGACCCCCGGTTGCTGTCCCCACAAGTCAATATCTTTGTCAAAGTTCCAGTTTACTCCTTTCGGAAAGTTATCTCCTCTATATGACCACAAAGTTTCACCTCCGGTAGCAAGCCAGATTTCACGCAACGCCATATAGTCTTTCAAGTAAGCAGCAGACTCCTGTAAAGTAAGCGGAATTTCCACTGGAGCTTTTTCCGGATTTTGATTGTCAACAACTTCAAACTCCATACCTTCTTTCAGTACCCCTACCTCCAGCAACATTTTGTCTTTGTTGGAAGTCCATATTTCGCTTACAGTATATTTACCGGCTTCAAGAGTAATTAAAGAATCGAGCACCGCATACGACATTTCCGACTGATCGTCGTGGAAACCATCCATTACACGAACCTTGATGTCCTGCAAATGAGTTGTCTGTTTAGTTTCCAGATTCTTCACATCCAGCGTCACTCTGCCGATTGCACTGAAAGGATAATATTTCTTTTCCCCTTCTGAATAGGTTTCCTGCTTAGCGATTGCGGTCAAATCTTTGACCAGATGGAATCTCACCTGTCCACGTGGAACAACGTTCACCAAAACATCCTGCACCATCAACCCTCCGTTTTCTACCTGAATAGAAACCGGACTCTTCGGTTCACCTGCATAGATTTCTTTTTCCACCTTATCATAGAGATAATAACCTACCAGCTGATAAGCACCTGCCATCAGCTGAAGTTTATCTGAACGCAAACCGTATTCTGCATTTTCAGCATTATACGCATTCAAGGACAATGTATAAGAAGCAGTAATGCCGTTGGAAGTCAGCACTACCTTAATCTTCTTGGCATCATTCAGATAATCCAGTTCAGAAGCAACTGTACGAGATTCGTATGAAGCCTCCTTCAACAATCTGAACTGAACATAACCTTTTCCTCCTCCCATTTGCAGCTCATTATCATCATCAGAACAAGCTGTAAACAGTCCTACAGCCAGCACCAGCAGCAATGGCATCATTAGGAGTTTCTGTAATATTGATGTTAGTTTCATATTTTATTTTTTCAAACTTTTTTAATTTAATCTTTCATTGTGCCTCAGCCCGTAGATTACTCACCCGGCTCTACAATAATAAGAAGAGCCTTGGCTGGCATCGGGAATCCCATTGAGTAGTCAGAGAACGCCACCATCATCGTTTCATTGGCTGTACCTTCCACAACAAACTCTTCCGCACTATTCATACTTGGAGACCAAGCATCAGAGAGATCTTCACCCTGCATATTCATGATTGTCATGCCAGACATACCCATTTCACCAGGATTCCACTGTGTAAGAGACAATTTAGGATTAATCTGCAAATAAGTTTCCGGTGTGACTTTCACATGGTAAATATTTTCCGACATTACACCAGTGTTGCCAATAATCACTTCTCCCAAACCAGTGCCTCCATCTCCAGGCAAACATTCCAACGGAAGGTAACCAAATGCTTTCACCTCGAAAGTTGAAGTTTCCTGAGCGACTCCTTCCTGCTTGAAATTCCAGATGATATACTGCTCGTATTCACTCTTGATTTCATTATAATCGTTTTCAAGTGCATTTTCCACATTCTCCTGCAGCTTGTTTTTATATACTTCTATAGGGAATACCAGAATATATCCTTCGCGCTCCTGCTTGTCATTCTCATCAAAAGCAGGTATCGTAAGATGACCTTTTCCATCATCTTCCACCTTAAAGAATTCATTTCCATTCGAAAGGTCTGGCTCAACCAATCCATATTGGTCTTTCACCAAACGCACCACTTTATACTGATTATCTTTGGCAGCCACTTGAATATTCAAAGGGAAGTCATTCATCTCTGTCGGATTGTCTTCTGTAATAGAACCGGCAGCATACTGAGTACCATCTTTAGATACAGTCCAGTTCCATACAGGAGTCAGAGAGGTTTCAAAGTCTTCAGCTCCCATACCACTAAACAGAACGGGGAAAGAACAAGCCTTGCCAGTCTTCTGCTGAAGGAAGGTAAATCTCCCCTCCTGCTTGCTCACCTTAGCCTCAGCTTTAACTTCCATCTTGATTTCCGCTTTTCTTCCGGCATATCCTTTCAAAGGAAGGTCCTTGATTTCCAACCATTCAGGTATACCTTCCTTATTAAGTTCCCAGTCAAAATTGACATCAAGTTCAAGAGTAGCAGAACTTTCACCCAGTCCGGCTGAGTAGCTAATCTTAAAAGGGTGCTCCTCATCATATCCTACAATCTGAATGCTACGTGGAGCACGAGAAACCTTAGCTACCACCTTTGACACTCCTGCCATATTCAAAGAAACTTCAGCCGTAGCAGTTTCGAAATCCCAGATATCATCAGTAATCACCAGTTCTACCTGCTGCTCTCCCGGAGCACCTACCAGCATCGGCTTATTTCCACCTTCCGATACAAACTGACACCACAACTTTGAGGAAGTAAGAGTCCATTCTGTATTGGCACTGAAAGCCAAAGCAGCCTTCTCACCCGATGACTCCAAAGAAATCTCTTCCACTTTCTCCGGAAAGACAGGTGCCTCCACATTGTTATCGTCATCAGAACAAGCTGGCATCAGTATCATGCCACATGCCATCAGCCATGCTCCGACAAGCCATTTCATATTTTTCATACTCAAAATCTTTATTTAAATTATTTCTGAATTCCCAGTTCTCGTTCCAACTTGCGATACTCCGCTTCAGTAATCCATTCCACAATATTCAGATAAGTACCTACTGCACCTACACCTTCTACATAAAGTGTCATATACTGCAAGAAATAGTTTTGGCACACATTATAATATGACATCGCTCCTTGTGGCTGAATAGCACGAAGTTTATCGTCTCCCCATACATTTCCTTGGAAGGCCTCACCGGTAGTTCCTATTATCTGAGGTCCCCAAATCAGTTCGGGACGCATCGGGTCGGTTGTATCAAACTCCACTTTCATGTCATAACCCTTATAAAGGAAATCGGGCAACACGATAGTGTTTGGAGCATCTTTAGGGTCTGTGCTACGTGTAGGGCGCAACAAAATGACTGACGTACCTTGCATAAACTCTTCAAAATAAGTAGAAGTAAGTTTTGCATAAGCCTTTTCACCAACAAACTGGTCGACGTTAAAAGGACAAGATTTCTGAAACAACACTTTTGTATCGGTACCATACTCGCTCCATACTTTATCTTTATCGGTAACCAAACGCAGCATCACTCCCAAAGAGTCCGTATCGCTAAACTGGTCGTATCCGAAACGAAGTCTCACTGCCGTAGACAACTGTCCGGCCGGAATGGTGAGTGTATTCGATTCCAATGTAAAATGACGGCCTTCGATGGCATTTGTACCTTTGTCTACCACCTCTACACCGATATTACGGTCATAACTTTGTGCCACGGTTGCCGATACTGGAACTTCATAATAAGTTTCCGAATCTTGTACGGCACACACTTGAAAAGTATCGGCAAACATCACATAGTCTGGACCGCTATAGGTAGAATGTGAATCGCTGCAGCTTCCCATAAAAAGAGCAAACATACCGATACCCAATCCGAATAAATACTTTTTCATTCTATTCATTGTTTCATTCATTACTTGTTACTTTCATTAGGCTGGATAACAGAACCCGGCGCTTCAATTTCGTGCAGCGGAATAGGCCACACAAAGAAAGGGTCATCCTTTTCAACCTTCAGTCTGCTACCCGATACCAGCGACTGTGCCTGAGGCTTACGCTCAAAGCCACGATGCCAACGCTTCAGGTCCTGCAAACGGAATCCTTCCATATAAAGTTCACGTACTCGTTCATCGCTGATTTGGTCTAACCAATTGTCTTCTGTAATTACAATATTTCCCGATGATGCAAGACGTGCGGAACGCAAAGTAGCCAAATCTTTTCCTGCCTTGGCAAAATCCTTTAACTGACAATAAGCTTCTGCACGAATCAGATACTGTTCCGACAAACGGAACACCTTAGGCATGCTCACATGCAAGATACCGAACTGCTCGGTAAAGGTCTGGTTTCCGAAATACTTAATCAGCAAAGGCCAGTTGAGTTTATGGCTATATCCTGTCTGCATAGGTTGGAACATTGCTTCATAACGGAGGTCTGACCCGTCATACAACCCCAGCACCCACGAAGCAGGCACATAGTCTGGGCGAACGGTAGAAAAGTCGTAGTTGAAGAAGATACGTCCCAATGCCCCACCATAAGAGGTTGGAGTAAAAGCAACCTGCCAGATAGTTTCTGTAGACTGGTCGTTTGTCCACATATATTTGTAGTAGCTGATGCCTGGAGAATACTGTTCGGTACAGCTTGACAGGCGATAGTATCCGCAATCAATCAACTTAGAAGAATATTTCACAGCATCTTCCCACTTCTGCATATAAAGTGCCACACGTGCACGCAAGGCATGAATGGTATATTCATTAAAATAAGGAGAGTTGAAAAGAGGAGTCTGAGCAGCATTGAAGTCTTCTTCCAGTTTCAAGAGTCTTTCAGCTTCATCCAACTCATTTAAGACGAACTCATAAGAGTCTTTCAAAGAAGCACGCTTGATTTCCTCATCACCACGATAGTGAGTCGTAATGACTACTCCCAACTCATTGGCAGCAGCATCGTCACCTTCATAAGACTTACAGAAGAGCTTAATTAACTCTGCATAAGCCAAGGCACGTGCAAAATGTGCCTCACCGCAACACTGGTCCAACTTATCCAACTGTTTGTCATCCGAAATCTTTGCACGTACATTCTCCACATTGTCAAATAAGAAGTTGCAACGTGCAATCACATCATATAGTCCGGCATATACATTTTCAATATCCGTATTGTTTGAAAGAATATCCTTCCAACGCCAGATTGGTCCATAAGCACCTGTATTACCATTAATACCATATACCAAATCTGTCTGAATATCCGGAAGCAGAGTCAAGTTTCCAGAATACAGAGCCGGACTCTTGAATGAGTCATAAATTCCGATTACAGCCTGGTCCACATCGTTCACCGTCTGTATGGCCTGTCCCGAAAGAATTGCATTCTCAGGGTACTTGTCCAAACAAGAAGTGAGCGAAAAAGTCAGTGCTGCCAACAATATATATTTCTTTATCATTTCGCTTTTCTTTTTATTCGATTAAATTCTTTCTCTCCTTTTACTTAAAAAGTAAGTTCCACACCGAAAGTAAACTGACGTGAAGCAGGATACTGGCCCACATATACATTTCCTGCATATTCAGGGTCAAATCCGGTGAAGTCAGTCAGTGTAAGCAGATTCTGTCCCTGCATATACAGACGGGCAGCCGACAAGCAACGGGTCTTCTGCAGCAATTGGGCAGGGAAGGCATACGACAAGGTTACATTCTTCAGGCGAAGGAATGAACTGTTTTCCAAGAAACGGTCGTCCAACTGGGCAATTTCTCCATAAACAGGAATGTCTGTCACATCTCCGGGCTTCTTCCATCCGTCATATAAGATACGACGAGACTGGTTATAACCTGAATAGCCACCATTATTCTCTTCAAAATAACGGTCATTGTTGACCACCCAACGGTCTGCCATCCAGCTGGCCTGTGCCGACAAAGTCAACCCTTTCCAAGTAAGACTTGTGCTAAAACCACCTGCCCAAGGAGCATCGAAAGTTTTTCCTGTCATCACCTTATCCTCTTCACGGAACTCTGTGGTGATTTCTCCATCCTTAGTATACCACAGCGGTTTACCATTGGCCGGGTTCACTCCAGCATATCGGTTCAGATAAAACTCATTGACTGGATGTCCCACTTCATAACGCAAACCGGTAGAAGCATTAGTATATTCAGACACACCGTTATAAAGTTCCTTCAGCTCATTTCTGTTGTAAGAAACATTGGCTGTCACATTCCATACCCAATCTGCAGTACGGATTACATCAGCACCTAAATTAATTTCCACACCTTGATTAACCATAGCACCCACATTTTCCCAACGGGTACCTTCACCAGAAATAGCATACGATTCTGGAACCAACATCAACATATTAGTTGTCTTTTTATGGTAGAATTCAATATCAGCAGTCAAGCGGTCAAAAAATCCAAGACGCAAAGCCAAGTTTGAAGCCCAAGTAGACTCCCAGCTGAAATTATCCAAGCTGCTCTGTGCAGGATAGATACCTGCCTGGTCATTGTAGCTAGGTCCACCTTTCACCAAACCCAGACGAGCATAGTCTGAAATTTCAGAGTTACCCGACGTACCGGTGCTGGCAGAGAACTGAGCATTAGTCAACCAATCCCAATCTTTAAACCAAGATTCCTTACGCAAGTTCCACATAAAGCCCAACGACCAGAAACATCCCCAACGGTTGTTCTTTCCGAATCGTGAAGAAGCGTCGGCACGAAGAGAGAAATCGGCATAATACAAATCCTTGTAATTATACTCTGTACGTCCGAAGAAAGACAGATAAGCATAAGAAGTATATCCTTCCGGCCAACCTGTAGCACGAATACCTGAAGCAAGGTTAGTCAGCAAGTCATTAGTCTGACCTTTAGTAATCACCTGAAAACCTTCATAACGGTAGTCTACACCTTCTTGCCCCAACATAAAAGTAAAGGCATGGTCATCCTTGAAAGTATCACGATAAGTGATAGTAGTAGTCTCTGTCAGATTTAAGCCATCGTAAGAGCTACGCCCTGCACTACCCATACCCCCATTCAAAGTATAGCTTGGGAAAGACTTCATGAAAGAGGTAGTATGTGAATAGTCGATACCGAACTGAGTACGGATAGTAAGATTCTCTATTGGAGTCACTTCAGCAAATAAAGTGGTCAGCATCTTATATTTCTTGTAGTTCACCGGATTATTTGCCATCCACTCAATCGGGTTCTGTCCGATTCCCTTCCAAGAGCCGTCTGCCTGCGAAGCAATGGAGCCATCCTCACGGTAAGGATTCCAGTAAGGCAACATCATACGGCTGGCAAAAATAGGCGACGACAGAGTTGGAGCTCCTTCTTCTGTCCGCTCTATCTCTTCATAAGAAACCATCGTATTTGTACCCATCTTCATCCACGAAGCAGCCTTCACTTCTGCATTGGCTCTTAAATTGTATCTTCTGAAACCAGAACCTTGTGCAATACCTTCCTGGTCAAAAAAGCTGCCCGACACATAATAGTTGAAACGGTCGTTTGCACGATTGATAGAAAGTTCATAGTTCTGCACCGGAGCATGGTCATTGAATACCATATCCATCCAGTTCACATCAATTTTCGACAACTCAGCATAGTCTTGTCCCTTGTCAAGACCAATCAGTTTTTCAAATGCAATGCGTTCTTCCGTATTCATCAGATTCCATTCCGAACGGGCCAACTGAGAAAAACCATACTGCGCACGGAAACTGATTTTCGGACGTTCCATAGAAAGTCCGCGGCGAGTAGTAATCACTACCACTCCATTGGCAGCACGTGCACCATATATAGATGTAGAAGAAGCATCTTTCAATACAGAAACCGATTCGATGTCGCTCGGGTTAAGAGATGTAAAATCGCTGTTGCTGATTGGCATACCATCAAGAATGAACAGCGGAGCAGTTCCTGAGTTGATAGAGTTAGTACCACGAATCTGGAAAGTGGCTGCCTTGCTGGGCTCACCCGATGAAGCAATTACAGAAAGTCCGGTAGCCTGTCCCTGAAGAGCCTGGTCAAAGCTAGCTGTAGGAACATCACGCATCTTGTCCGCCTTCACAGTAGAAACCGAACCAGCGATTGTTCCTTTCTTTCTTACTCCATAGGCCACAACCACTACTTCATCTACCAGTTGTGCATCATCCTGTAAGGTTACATTCAGCACACCGGTAGAAGGTGTCACCTGAAACTCTTGAGTCTGCATACCAATATACGAAAACACCAGAGTAGCACTTTTACCCTGAATTCTTAACTCATAATTACCGTCGTAATCAGTAATTACCCCATTCGTAGTACCTTTCTGCAAGATAGACACCCCAATCAGAGGCTCGTTACCTGTCTTCGACACTACAGAACCTTTCACAACAAAGTCCTGTGCCATAACAGTATTCACTCCTATCATCACAAAAAAGACTACCCAAAGAAAAAATCTTCTCATCTTAACTTGTGAATAAAATTTTAAATTAATAATATACATGGAATAGATATGCCTTTAATATATATTCACTTAAAGACATATTTGTTTTTTCTTATACCGCTAGTTCTAAGCCATAGTAACCCATAAGTTCTGTCAAACTTTATCAACCACCTATCGATTCTGCCCTTATCACCTTCTAAAATTTGTACCTTTACCATTCAATTTATACTTCTATCTTTTTAAACCTTAATAAATAACAGTTCTCTACATTTGATATCTTCTTCCTTATAGTCAGTTATTGCCTCCCTGTCTTCAAGTTATCTTAAAGTTTTACGGCAATCCTACCTAATACCTATTTTCCCAATAAATATTTTACACAAATACCCATTATCCACAATCTAGAAACTGTATTTACCTTCTTTATCTTTTAATCTGCAAAGATATATTTTTATCCAATAATTATATCTATTAGCGATAACGCCCAAATATACAATTAACAATAATAAACAATTGGAGTTATTTTTTAGGTATTAATATTGTATATCTATTCAGCGCTGTTTTATAATAATTTTCACATCAAAACAAACACTTAAAGGCAATACACATTTTCTCAAAAATCCATTTTCCTTTTACTTTTCCATCAATGTTGCATGATTTATCACGAATGTCTGTCTTTCCT
>JAHHQU010000066.1 GCA_020026225.1 Phocaeicola sp.
TGTGCTTGAACAATATCTCGCAAAAATGGGCTTTTTAAGGGACGACTAATTAACAAAGATTGGAAAGGATTAAAACAAGGTGCATTGTCCAGTATCACAACTTTTGGAATTACCTACAGCCTAAAATACATCATAAAGAAAGAACGTCCGGACCATAGTGACAATCATTCATTCCCTTCCATGCACAGTGCCCTCTCATTTACAGCTGCGACATTTATCCAACGACGTTATGGTTGGAAATGGGGTATTCCTGCTTATCTCATTTCAACGTATGTGGGATGGAGTCGTATATATGGAAAGAAACATGACGGATGGGATGTCGCAGCCGGAGCTGCCATCGGAATAGGAAGTGCTTACATCTTTACCCGTCCATTTGCTAAGAAACACCATCTTTCCATCAGTCCTGTTGCAGGAGATGACCATTATGGGATTTATGCATCCATGAATTTCTGATTAAGTCGAAGGGCTTAAGACACGACCGTTCATAACCCGTTATTGTTTATCAAAAATACTTTCGGCAACAACGAACGAGGATTTGTGTTTATAAGCCAGTTTTGTCAATTCCGCAACAATCTCAGGATGCTTTTCCGAGATATCATACTTTTCTTCCGGATCAGTACCCAAATCATAAAGATGCGGTTTCTCAAAAACTACCTTTGGAGCAGAACCATAAGCTGGCTTATCCATGAAATGAAGTTTGAATGCCCCTTTACGTACAGCATATAGGTCACTTCCACGATAAAAAAAGAATTCATCACGCACTACAGATGAAGGATCTTCAAAAGCATCTGTCAAACTGTTTCCATCATAAATCCGATCGGCCGGCAATTCTACCCCAGCCATACTACAAAAAGTAGGCAACAAATCTAACGTACTTCCCATATTGGTGACTTGTCCAGGCTTAACTCCCTTTCCCCACACAATACAAGGAACTCGGAATCCTCCTTCACAATGCGAACCTTTCCCCTCACGCAATGGACCAGACGTTCCTGCTTCCTGTTTATAGGGAAGCCATGGACCGTTGTCAGAAGTAAATACGACCAATGTATTCTTATCCAGTCCTGTATTTCTTAGTGTTTGCAGGATTTCTCCTACACTCCAATCTATTTCTTCTATACAATCCCCATACTTTCCACGTGCGGATTTTCCTTGAAAATCTTCAGAAGCATAAACTGGCCAATGCGGCATAGGATGGGCAAGATACAGAAAGAAAGGTTTGTCTTTATGATGCTTTATGTAAGCAACAACCTTCTCTGTCAACCGCTTGGTCAACTGGGTCTGATCTGGTTCTCTTTCTACAACCTGATGCTGATCATACAAGACATATTCATACGGATAATTGACATTTCCCACTTTCGATTGCTCCTTTTTGCTCATATCGTTTGAAAAAGGAGAGCCATAAAAATAGTCAAACCCATTTGCTAAGGGCATAGACTCCTCCTTATGCCCCACATGCCATTTGCCTACAATGGCTGTTGCATATCCAGCTTTATGCAATAATTCCGGTATAGTAATCTCCTCAGGAGGCAAACCTTCAGGAGAATTCGGAAAGAGTACCCTCTTCCGATTCCCATACATTCCCGTACGCACTCCTAAACGTCCTGTAAGAAGTCCCGCTCTGCTCGGAGAAGAAACTGAAGCAGAAACATAAAAAGAGGTCCATTTCTGCCCCTCTTGAGCCATACGGTCTAAATAAGGAGTTTTAACTGTGGGATTTCCATAGCAAGATAAATCACCATAGCCCATATCATCACAATAAATGACAACAAAGTTCGGTTTTGAGGTTTCAGGTGCAGTATGCTCTACAAGATTTACCATACAAGAGGGAGACAAAACAACCAAAGCGGCAGCTGCTGTCAATCCCAAAAAGTTCAAGGGTCTCATAAATAAAAGATTTTATAAGATTATCAATCGCCAGAAAATCATTCCAGCACAAGATAAAATACACCACAAAATTAATAAATCTATCCCAATTGCATCTTCTCTTTAAAAAGGAAACATTCAAATCCTACTTTCTTTGTAATAAAAATAGACTTCTATTCCTCTCGCTTTCCTATCTGATTCAAGGAAGAATTAGCAAGAATATGCTTTTTTTTATATATTTGTCAAAATTTAAATTACAACATGAAAAAGACAACCTTATTGATGTGCACCATGTTAGCCGCATCAGCTTGTACCACAGAGCGGCAACAGATAGCAACAGATTACTCTAAAGAAGTCAATCCTTTTATTGGAACTGACTTTACTGGAAATACCTATCCTGGAGCACAAGCCCCGTTCGGAATGGTACAATTAAGTCCTGACAACGGATTACCAGGATGGGACCGTATTTCAGGCTACTTCTATCCTGATTCAACGATTGCAGGATTCAGTCACACTCATCTTTCGGGTACCGGAGCTGGCGATTTATACGACATCTCATTCATGCCTGTTACCCGTCCCTACCATGAAGCTCCTGAACCCTTAGGCATTCACTCCAAATTTTCACATGCAGAAGAATCAGCTTCTGCTGGTTACTACAGCGTGCTGTTGAAAGATTATGGAATTAAGGTTGAGTTGACAGCTACAGAACGCTGCGGCATTCAACGTTATACCTTCCCAAAGGCTGAATCTTCCGTATTCTTGAACCTGAAGAAAGCCATGAACTGGGATTTCACACTCGATTCACACATCGAAGTCGTAGATTCTGTAACCATCCGAGGTTATCGAATTTCCCAAGGATGGTCACCTAAGCAGCACATTTATTTTGAAACACGCTTTTCAAAGCCTTTTGAAGCTTGCCATATAGATTCCACAGCCATCAATACAGAAAAAGATGGAAGAATTGGTACAGCCTACATTGCACGTTTTGATTTCACGACAGAAAAAGACGAGCAGATTTTGATAACGACAGGAATTTCGGGAGTCAGCATGGAAGGTGCAAAAGAAAATCTTCTGGCAGAAGCTCCTAAAAACGATTTTGACCTGTATAGAAAACAAGCAGCTTTAAATTGGAACAAACAATTAGGCAAAATAGAAGTCAAAGCGAACAGCGAAGACGACAAGATTAAATTCTATACGGCTTTATACCATTCCATGATTGCTCCTACCATTTTCAGCGATGTAGACGGCTCCTATTTCGGTCCTGATAATCAAATTCACAAAGCTGAAAACTGGACAAACTATTGTACTTTCTCTCTATGGGATACTTTCCGTGCCGCTCACCCTTTATTTACATATACAGAGCCTGAGCGTACGAATGACATGATAAAAAGTTTCTTGAACTTCTACAAACAACAAGGAGCCTTGCCTTTATGGAATCTTTACGGTTGGGAAACAGACATGATGATTGGTTATCATGCCGTTCCTGTTATTGTTGACGCATTTATGAAAGGTATCGGCAATTTCGATCCTGAACTGGCATTGGAAGCTTGTGTTGCATCAGCCAACCGAGATGAATACCAAGGTATCGGAGATTACAAGAAACTGGGATACATTCCTCACCATAGCAACCCGGAAAAACGCCAGAACTGGTCGTTGTCCAAGACTATGGAATATGCTTACGATGACTATTGTATTGCAGTAATGGCACAGAAACTTGGGAAAAAGGACATTGCCGATGAATTCTTCAAACGGTCATTGAACTACAAGAATTTATACAACCCTGCTTCTTCATTCTTCCAAGCTCGCGATGAAAAAGGACATTTTGCTCCTAAATTCAATCCGAATGATTACTCAGCAGATATTTGTGAAAGTAACGGATGGCAATATTTCTGGTATGCTCCACACGACATCGACGGGTTAATCGGTCTGGTAGGTGGCGAAAAGCGCTTTACAGAAAAATTGGATAGCATGTTTACCTATGTACCGGAAAAAGACGAAGACCTACCTATCTTCAGTACAGGAATGATTGGCCAATATGCTCATGGAAATGAACCTGGACACCATATTATATACTTGTACAACAAAGTGGGACAGCCTTGGAAAACTCAGAAGTATGTAGCACAAGTCTTGCATGAATTGTACCGAAATACTCCAGACGGTTTATGCGGCAATGAAGACTGCGGACAAATGTCGGCATGGTTCGTCTTCAGTTCAATGGGATTCTACCCGATTGACCCAATAAGCGGAATTTATGAAATAGGAACTCCACTATTCCCAGAAATGAAATTGAACCTATCCAATGGAAAAGTCTTCACTGTATTAGCACCAAATGCCAGTGCAGAAAATATTTATATTCAATCTGTCAAACGTAACGGACAACCCTACGACAAGAGTTACATCACTCACGAACAAATAATGAATGGTGACACATTCGAGTTTGAAATGGGTAATCAACCTGGACCTGTTTGGTATAAATAATTTGAGTAGCTATTCTTAGAAACAGCGCCTTTCGTTTTCCTTTAGAGAGAATGAAAGGCGCTGCTTTTATAATATTGTTTTAGATTGATTTCAAAGGTAAATGCTAAGTCCTTTCCCTAAAGACTCAAACAATACCCTATGAATTCCTTTCAGTTTTTGTACCTGCAATAACAGTTACAGAGACTATCATCTTTCACGTAAGGACATACTTACTGGAGTATTCACAAAAGAGACGGGCCGATTAATCGCGAAGATTAACCGGCCCGTTTTTTATTTACCAATAATGAGATGTATTACTTTTCCCATCCTGGATTTTGAACTAGATTCTGATTCAATGTAATTTGTTTGATAGGAATTGGATACAAATAACATTTATCACTCCATCCTGGAGTTGGTTTCAAAATATAAGTAACACAATTTTTATAACGTGGCTGTTCTGCACCCTTGTACAAACTATTTTTCAAAGCCTCATTGTTATAAGAATCGACATCATTAATTTTTACACCTACAGGCTGCAAGTTCAAATACTCTCCTTTTTTCCAGCGTTTGATATCGTTGAAACGGAATCCCTGTCCCATCAACTCTGAGCATCTTTCACGACGGATTTCCCACAAAACAGGATCTACGTCGCTATCTCTATAAGTATCAAAATCACTACCGATTTCATTCACAATCATAGGAGCTACATGAGCACGCTCACGAAGTTTGTTTACAGTCTGATCAGCTACCGTTTGATTGAATTTACCCAATTCAAACATAGCCTCAGCATGATTGATCAAGACCTCACCCATACGGAAAACCGGTGCATCTGTACCTGCATTTTCACGATCTTGAGCACCAGGCTGGTTATTATAATACAAATAGAAATAATAACCTGCACGCTGTGGGATACCACCAACTTTTACAGCTTCCAAATTAGGAATTTTGCTTGAATAAGTAGTTGCTGAATTCCATAATGGGAACATTTTCTTTTTCGGATCGTTTCCTACGATTTCATTCATCATATCAATGTATTTGCGATCTTCTGGGTTTTCTGTAAATTCCCATTTTGTACGGTCTGTTGAAGTTTTCACTTCATAAGGAGGACAGATTGTGTAGTACAAACGATAGTCACGTTTTTCAAATTCGTCATACAAAGACTCGTCGCCTTTATAAAGAGGAGAAGTTGAAATAGGCTTACCGTCAGCACACAAATAATTTTCTACCAAACGCTTGGTTCCTTCATACAAATACTGATATTCACGAGTATCGTTTGTCAACTGATGTGATTTTTTGTAATCATATTCCAAATATTCCTTGAACAGCAGAATACTCTTCTCACCTTTCAATGACATAGAATTGAATACATCATCAAAATCCTTCATCAATCCCAAATTCTGATCAATCAGTTTCTGAGAAGCAGTAACAGAAGCCTGCAGATACTTATTTCCATCTACTCCGTCAACAGCTCCATGATACTTTCTCCAAGTACCTTCAAACAAACCAAAACGTGAAATCAAAGCTCTGATCACATTCGGATTGATTGTATTTGTACCATCCCCTTTAGGTTTAATATGACTTTCTGCATAAAGGAGATTTTCCAAGATATTATTAGATACGACTTCTCGAGAGTCCTTTTTAGCATAAAGGATGTCTTTATCCGTAGTTTTCACTTCATGTTCCAACCAAGGAAGATCACCCATATTCTGCATCATTTGGAAATAAGACCATGCACGGAAGAAATAGCCGACACTTCTCCAATGTTCTTTATCCTTGTCAGACATGGAAGCCTGATCAATATTGTCCAACATTAAATTCACCTGACGGATGAACGAGAAGTCCCACATTCCTGCAGAAATATTTGATGCATCCAGACGATTGTTTACAAGTCCAATACCATTAGCTGACTGACCATAGAACATCATATCCGATTGATCTCCAGCCTGCGGTCTATCATTGTAACCAACGATAAAATTCTTATATAATCCCCAAGCGTACATCTTAAAATTGTCACTTGATGTAAAAACCGTTTCAGGTGTTTCTTTGTCAATCGGAGTTCTATCAAGGAACTCATTATCAAGACATGACGTAAGTCCTGCATTCAAAAGACATGCCCCAATTAATATATGCTTAATTTTCATCTTATTCTTAGTTAAATAGATTTTACAATGTCATATTGATACCAAAAGATACCTTTTTCATAAATGGATAAAGATCGTTAATAGTCATTGTCTGTTCCGGATCCATTCCATCATACAAGTGATGAACTGTCCACAAATCTTCACCACTGAAGAATACCTTAAACGCCTTGATAGCCTTGGTCTTTTCTAACCATTTTTTAGGGAATGAATAACTGATGGTAATATTCTTCATCTTAAAGTATGCACCATTCTTCAAATACTTGGTCTGAGTACGTCTGTTGAATACATCAGTACCTTGATTGATACCGTTCTGATCGCTCAAACGTGGATAGTAAGCATTTGGATTTTCTGGAGTCCAGTAATCCAAGTGGTGAGCCAAAACTGTTGCAGCAGCATCAGGGTTATCAGTATTTGTATGAGGCCATGCCAAGAAGTTAGAAGGACCGTTTGTACCGATTACCAAATCACGCTTTGCTACACCTTGGAAGAACAAAGAAAGTTCAAGTCCCTTCCAACCGATACCAGCAGTAATTGAGTAAGGGAAACGACGACTTGTGTTACCGATGATCTTACGGTCACCAGGATTTGATTCTGTATCATCTCCCGATGTCTGGATTCCAGGAATTCCATTCAAGTCCTTAAATAGGATATCACCTGGACGTGGATCACGTACATAAGGATCAAGAGTAGGCACACCTTCTTTCAATTTATAGATGCGGTTAGCCTCATCAATGAATTCAAAGTCATCTTCTGTATAGAAACGATCTGTTACAAATCCCCAGATTTCTCCAATTTCCATACCTTCACGATAACCACTCAAAGTTCTTGTCGGGTTATCAAAACGTGTGACATGTGAGCGAGAATCGTAAATGTTGATACCAACGTTATAGTGCCAATCTTTATTGATATTGTCTCTCCAGTTGATAGCCAATTCCCAACCTTTGGTACGCAAATCTGCAGAGTTTTCCAATGGAGCTTTTGCACCTAAAACAGAAGGTAGTTCTTGACCCGGTGCCAACATACCTTTCGTATCACGGCGATACCAGTCAAATACAACATTCAAACGGTTGTTAAACATAGCCATATCGAAACCGATGTCCAATGTCTCAACCTTTTCCCATGTAAAGTCTGAACTAAACAAAGGAGGAACGCCACGTCCAACCATCCAGTTACCATCTGCTAACCATGCATCAGTAGTAGGCATTACACCCAAGAAAGCATAATTACTGATAGCCTGGTTACCTACTTGTCCTAAAGAACCTCTCAATTTAAATGAGTCCAAATAGTCTCTAGACCAATCCATGAATTTTTCTTCAGTCAAACGCCATCCAAGAGAAACAGATGGGAAGAAACCGAAACGATTGTTTTTAGGGAACTTAGAAGAACCATCATAACGTCCGTTCGTTTCAATCATGTATTTACCCTTATAGTCATAAGACAAGCGGTAATACAAACCACGCAATGCATATTCATCGTACAAGTCGCCTGTGGTCTGAGTACCACTAGAACCAGCCAAAGAAGGATGATCAGGATTTACTACATTAAGTTTCTTACCCCATAATTCCTGCATATAGCTGTATTCCTGGTTGAAACCACCCATTGCGTTGAGCGTATGATCACCGAATGTCTTGCTATAATTAGCATAGATATTGATGGCATTATAGTTCACATGACGTTCGTTAAGCTGGTAAAATGTATTTCCGTTATAAGTATAAGCTTTCTTGAATGCTTTTTCCGCATTGACATAAGCCATCTTCTTACGATACTCATCTTTTGAAGTATTTGTACGGTTGAAAGTGTATTCAGCGTTCACAGTCAATCCTTTCAACGGTTTGAACACAGCTTTACCGAACAAACGGATATCTTCCTTATTACTTGTAGCTACTGGAGAGTTTTCAATGTTCCAACGTGGAGTACCGATAGGCAATACCTCATCGCCGATCTGCACTTCACCTTCTGGATAGTATGAAGGCAGCAACTGAGCCAAACGGAATGGATTCCATGCTCTCAATGAGGACATATTTGGTTCACTTGTTTCTGAATTAGCATATTTCACGTCAGCTTGTACGGTCAACCAATCGGTAACGTCGGTATTCAAGAATGCAGATACATTGTAACGAGTATAAGAATCTTTGTCTGTAACCAAGATACCGTCTTCATTCAAATAGCCGAATGACAAACGATAAGAAGACTTCGCTGTACCTCCATCAATAGAAGCATTGTGAGACTGCTGGAAACCATGGCGAGACATCATTCTGTCCATATGGTCTACCATCTTCAAGTCATATCGCTGACCAGATTCATCAAGATAATATCCTGATGGATATTTTTCAGGATGCTGTTCATAATCCTTCAAATAACCGAGCCATGCATCAATATTCTGTCCTCCCATAGCATAACGTCCACTCTTGTAACCCATGTCTTTATAGAAAGTTACAGTCTGCAATGGAGTTGCTTTCTTTATCAAACCCTGAGGAGTAGAAAATGCGAAGTTATTGTTATAATTGATTCTTGGCTTCTGATCTTTACCGGCCTGTTTTGTAGTAATAAGGATAACACCAAATGCTGCACGTGCACCATAAATAGCTGATGATGCTGCATCCTTCAATACGGTAATCGTTTCAATGTCGGAAGGAGAAATCATATTGATATCCATCGGAACGTTGTCAACCAAAACTAGTGGTTCACCCTGTCCGTATCCATCCATATTAATACGGTTAGTACCGCGGACATTCATACTCATGTTCTGTCCTGGTTTACCAGTACTTGAAGTAATCTGCAAACCTGGCATACTACCCTGTAAAGCCTGATTAACTGAGACTACAGGACGGTCTCCCATCACTTCATCCATTTTAACAGTACTTACAGCACCTGTTAAATTCGCCTTTTTCTGAGTACCGAAACCTACAACTACGACTTCATCCAAAGCTTGAGTATCTTCCTTCATGGTGATAGACAAGTTTGTTTTACCTTTGACAGGCATTTCTACCGTATTGTAACCGATATAAGAAATAACCAAGATACCATCTTCTGGTACATCCAAAGTAAAATTACCGTCAAAATCGGTAATCGTACCTACTGTAGTACCTTTAACAATAATACTAGCACCAATAATGGATTCACCCGTAGCATCTACAATCTTACCTGTAATGGTTTTGGTAGCCTGACTGATACGTTGTACGGCTAATGAATGGCTTGTTTCCGGCAATGTCGTATTGGCAGCGAACAATTCTGGTACGCACAAGAAGAGTGACATACAAGCCAATTTTGAATAACGAGATACTGCAAGATCTCGATATGAAACGTTTTTCATATGTTTTAAATTCTTAATTTGATTAGTAATTTTCTTGTTGGTCAATGTTTTAAATTACATAACGGACAACCAACATCCGTCCCCTATAATTCATCATTCAAAGATCCTGTTCCATAGGCTCATAGTATTATGCTTTATAAAATAATTCATATAAAATTATTGGTCGTTCAATCCTACGCAACGGACTCCATAAAGTTTTATCCTTGCAAGAATAAGAAATACGCTTTCTAAAGTAAACCCACTTAAAATCAGGATAGACGCCTTCAACTCAGATAGACAAACTCCCCATAGCGTCCAACAGACTATTTTTATTATCCATAGTACAAATCCTAAATGCTACCGCCTTACGCAAACAGCATTTCAATATAGCAACAGAAAGTTTCATCAGATTTTTCACAGATTGTCAGAATAAGATTTCGAAACTTTTTTGCCATCAAAAAGTAGTAATAGTTTTCATACGTTTAATAAACGTATCATACCTTAGATTTTCTTAAACTTAATCATATTTAAGTATTTCCCCCAATAATCCTGCAAATATAAACATTTTTTAAATACAATGCATTTTTTTATTCATTTTTCTGTTCTATGAATAAACAAAAAAACTATTCTTCACATTGAATTTGCAAGGTTTAAAAGATAACAGTTCATACCTCTTTATGAGTAACCCCATAACCAAACAAAGCAAAATCTCCCAAACAAGGATCCCCAGGAAAAATCTTAGCAAGTGCATCCGTTATTCGTTTCGCATTAGACAAGGAAAAGGTCTCTGTTTTTGTCAACCCTAACTGATAAGCTACACGACAGACATGTGTATCAAGAGGAATAATCAATTCTGCAGGATTCATTTGGGTCCAAATTCCAAAGTCGACAGGAGATCCACCGCGAACCATCCAACGAAGAAACATATTCAATTTCTTTTGAGGCGACCGATCAGACACTTCCAGAAAAGCACATAATTTTTGCATTGGAGAGCCATCATACTTCATAAGCCAGCTTTCCAACGTATTTCCGGAGGCATAAATAGGATACAGACGTTCAAAATACGTCCGAAAAGAAGCGTAAGAAACCATACGGTAAAAACTGGTTTTGTCGGTATCTTTAAAATCATCCTTCCATTGTTGAGACAGCACATAATGCAAAGGAGCATGTTCCATTAATTCATCCAGTTCCTCCACCTTGCGAAGAATCATCTTTCTATTCCCAAAACTAAGGACAGCGGTCAGCAACCCACAAATTTCAATATCCTCCTTCGTTTCATAACGGTGTGGGAATTGGACAGGATCTTCCCTGACAAAATCCGCATTATGATACGTATCTGCCCACTCCCGAAGCTTCAATTCTATATTTTGTTCCATCTTTTCAAGTTTACAAATCATATAAGGGCATAAAAAACGGCATAACGGAAAGTGCAATACCGCAAATCCATTATGCCGGCTTTCAGAGCATCATTTATTTTAGAAATAATACAAGAAGGTAGCAATGCCTTCCAATGCTTTCTTTTTCTGATCCTTAATTTCAATGGAGAACTTAACTTCCGCTCTGGCAATACCTCGCAAGTTCGTTAGAGAGTGCAGACTGGCAACCAAACGGACACTCTGACCAGACAATACCGCCTGACCGAACTTCATTTTGTCCATTCCGTAGTTCACCATCATTTTAATATTCTTCACCTCAATGATTTGTGTCCAAAGATGAGGAAGTAAAGACAAGGTGAGATAGCCATGTGCAATGGTACTCTTATAAGGGCTTTCTTCTTTTGCGCGTTCTACATCTATATGAATCCATTGATGGTCTAATGTAGCATCCGCAAACTGACAAATACGTTCTTGAGAAATTTCCTGCCAATCAGAAACACCAATTTGTTGACCTACTAATTTTTCAAATTCTTCGTAAGAATTAATAATTACTTTATCCATAACTAAAATTTTTCAATTTAGACCTACAAAGATACACTTTTTTCGGAGTCTGAAAGAGTTAGCAGGATAAATACTACACACTTTTTCAATAAATGAGCAGTTTTAACAGCTGTTAAGAAATTGGATATATCAAGAAACAAAGGAACGATTTTAAGAACAGAAAGACATAATTCCATTTGCAATCAACTTCACAGCAGATTACCCAGATTTAAAATCTCACCAATTTCTTAGGAGAACCATGCCAAGAACACCCCAGACAAAACACCTCCGACAAATCAAAACCATCCAAGGATTCATCCCTATTCTTAGGGACAACTTCCCCTTGATCTGTAACATATACCAAGCGTCTTTCACCCAATGCATTCTTAACATACATCGCGGCTATTTTACATTGAGGACAAAGCATTTTTCGGCTCAGTAGATAAATCATGGGGATAAATTCTTTCACTTTGGATTATTACCTA
>JAHHQU010000067.1 GCA_020026225.1 Phocaeicola sp.
CTGTGCCCGGCATCATGGTATGTACCATTCCACGCCATTTTAATTCTTCTACAAAGTTCATCGAATGATATTCTTAATAATTAAAAATTAAGTGATTTATAGTCACAAAAATACGACTCTTTATCTGAATAACCAATTATTATCTAGTAAAACACACGGTTAATGTTTTCTAATACAGAATCTTTTAAGGCCGCAACAGATAGCGAATGAACAGAAGCGGCACGTTGATAAAGGGCTTCTATCAACACATTACTTTCGTCTGTTTCAAGGAACAAACGCTCCAAAGGAATGGCTTGAAGAGATTCTTCCGCATATTTCTCTCCAAAAGAAAGATAGAATCCATGGCGAACGTACGCCACCGCCTGCTGCGGTTTTCCACGAAATCCATGAAGAATCCAAGGAGAATCTGGCTGATATTCCTTCTTCAAACGAATCAGTTCATCCATACACTTGACGGCATGAATAATCAAAGGAAGTCGAAAAGTTTCAGAAAGTTCGATCTGACTGCGAAAAGCTTTTTCCTGAAGAACCATCGGCGTACCACAACATTTATCAAGTCCTGCTTCTCCTAAAGCCAGTACCCTCTTATCTTGCAACAGGGTATGTACCCACTCCAACTGGATAGAATAGGTTTCTTCGGTCAAGTACCAAGGATGAATACCCACCGACAAATGAGCAGCCTGTGGAATCAGCCCTTTCGAAATGTCATCATAACAAACGCTCAATAAAGCTTCTTGAGCATTGCACGGCAGATGATGGGTATGAATATCTTTAAGCAAACACATAAAGGGAGCTACAAACGAAGGTTAACAGGCCTATGAATAAGGATAGAAAAGATTTAGGGAACAGGATCATAGCCTGAACCTCCCCAAGGATGACAGCGCAACAAACGACGAACCGCCAGATACAGTCCCTTGAACGAACCATGCTTTTTGATGGCCTCCACCGCATATTGCGAACACGTAGGAGTGAACCTGCACGACGGTGGGGTAAATGGCGAAATACACCTCTGATAAAAATAGATGGGAATCAGCAACAGATAAGAAAGCAACCGTTTCATGACAACTTCTCCGCTGACAATTGAAGAAGTCGTACCACCTTTGCTTCCACTTCTTCCGTACTATGTATTTCATGATCCAACCAGATCAGGGCAATCACCAATTTCATTCCCTTAGCCTCCAGCACCTCAGTAAGAATTGACTTATGCTTTCTATAAGCTTCCCTTACCTGTCTTTTTACCAGATTACGTTTAACCGCACGTTTAAAACGCTTCTTGGGAACACTTATCAACAACGATGCAGTCGGCCATTGGTCTCCCTCCACGGGCATATAAACGATTCGTAACGGGAAAGCAGGGAATGACTTGCTTCCTCCGGCAAACAGTTTTTCTATCAACATGTAACTGTTCAAGCGTTCTGCTTTAGAAAGGGTATATCTTTTCGTATCGTCCATCATGTTAGGAGTCTGAGTATATTATTAAAAATAAAAAGCCGAGGGCTTCGGATTACAAAGTTACAAACTTTATGAATACAAAACCCACGGTTTGACAAGATATAATCTTAATTTCTTTTTATTTGTTGTGCTCACGGATAAAATTATCCAAAGCAGCTGGCATAGACGGAGCAGCAGCCGAAGGAGCTTCCAGGTCAAGACGCAAACCTGCTTCTTTTACAGCCTTTGCAGTAGTCGGACCGAATGAACCGATAGCAATATCCTTCTGTTCAAAATTAGGGAAATTCTTGATCAAAGACTGAATTCCCGCAGGGCTGAAGAATACAAGCATATCATAATCAAAACTTTCACCTTCCTTGAAGTCGTTACTTACAGTACGATACATCACAGCTTCTGTATGAGCAATATTATTCTTGACCAACAAATCGTGAATAACTTCGTTATGCACATCAGACATAGGGATAAAATACTTCTCTGTATTATGCTTTACAATCAAAGGGAGCAAATCATCAAATTTACCCGTATTACCGAAGAACACCTTACGCTTACGATACTGCACGTATTTCTGAATATACAAAGAAATTGCTTCAGAAGTACAGAAATACTTCATGGTTTCCGGAATGGTAACACGAAGTTCTCCACATAAAGTAAAGAAGTGGTCGATTGCATGACGCGAAGTAAAAACGATGGCTGTATGATCAAGTATTGAGACTTTCTGCTGTCTAAATTCTTTAGACGATAAACTCTCCACTTTAATAAACGGGCGAAAATCTATCTTCACTCCGTATTTCTCAGCGATGTCATAATATGGAGACTTTTCAGAGGCCGGCTTAGGCTGAGAAATGAGGACTTTCTTTATCTTCAAAACAAACTATAATTTAGGAATACATTGTTAAATATTTCTACCCATTTCCACATTATCAAATCGGGTAGAATTTCGAGGGTACAAAAGTACAAAATTAAATGTGAAACGCCATAGAAAAGAGTTAAAAAGTTCCTGATTAGCTTGTAAAACAATAAGATTTTAAAGATTACCAAGATTGTTAACAGTAGATAATCAGAAATTTGCAAACTGGAATCAAGGAACGTGACATACACCACCGTTGGAAAAAGCACGATACCGGAAGCGGCTATAAACTCCCAGTAAACTTCCTTCCATTGATTGTTTTTTTCCCTCTCAAAAAACACCCAATTAACGAATTTGTATAAAAGAGATTTGCCTGTAATCAGCAAGGCAAAAAACATAAAATACGATGCCATCACAAGCACATGATTGGCCTGCTCCATAAAGAGGGAAGCCACATAATGATGATACAAACAGATGGCACTGGAAAGGGTAGCTGATATGCTTAGAGCTACCGTCGATACGGAAGAAGAAGAGGTACGTTCATCAAACAAAGTCAGACGGCATCTGGTAGATACGGCATTCTTCAAATAAGGCAATATCGACTTCGCCCCTCTTTGAAGTGCCAGCAGCAAAAAAATGAAGCAAACGAACAAAGCGCCTACCACAACCTCATCAGATTCCAATTTATACGGCAAGGGTTCTCCCGGCATACCGGCGAGGTCTGTCACTTGCACACAAGTATCCACCGACTGAACACCACATTCAGTCGAATCGGACAAGGCGGAAGCCTGAAGGGAATCAATAGAGGTCATTATTTTCATATCGCTGCAAATTTACGAATTTCTTTATTCCAAACAGGAGTTGAATATAAAAAATCAATGGCTTCTTGAGGCGTACGAGCAACTTCCCAAATTCGGGCATGTTCCTGACGCATAAAATTACCATCAATGGCACGGTGCAGCATTTCCAGCAAAGGATCATAAAATCCATTGATATTCAAGATGACAATCGGATTCAAATACAATCCCAACTGCTTCCAAGTAATTACCTCCAGAAGTTCTTCCATGGTACCGCATCCGCCAGGCAAGGCGATGACGCCATCACTCAAGTCGGCCATCAGGCGCTTGCGTTCGTGCATGGTTTCCGTTTCTACCAATTTGGTAAGTCCTTTATGCTGCCACCCCTGTTCTACCATAAAACGAGGTATTACCCCCGTAACACTTCCTCCCGCTGCCAAGGCAGCGTCCGAACTGGCTGCCATCAATCCTATACCTCCAGCTCCATTAATCAATCCGATGTGATTCTCAGCCAGCAATTTTCCCAATTCCTCCGCCGTATCAAAATACACTTTGGCAATCTTCGTGCTGGAAGCACTGTATACACAAACGTTCTTTATATCATTCATAAGAAAACAAAATTAAGGCGCGAATTGCACGGGAAATCGAAAGAAAATGACAGTTATCTTCTTGCCGACAAATCCAGTACAATCCGCGCTTATTAAGGAAACGTCTGTAATCTCAAGAACCTAAATCCCAGCTCCCATCTACAGACCCATCATTTCATCATTTCAAGCCGAAAGCTTCTTTCACTTTATCTACGCAATCCAATTTTTCCCAAGTGAAGAGTTCCACTTCCAACGTTTTTTCACCACCATACAGTGAATCGAAGTGCTTAGTAACCACCTTTGGTTCTCTACCCATGTGACCATAAGAAGCAGTTTCACTATAAATCGGGTTACGAAGTTTCAAGCGTTCTTCGATGGCACGAGGGCGCATGTCGAAGAGTTCATCCACCTTCTTAGCGATTTCACCGTCGCTCATAGCCACATGGCTGCGACCGTAAGTATTGACGAAGATATTGATAGGACGAGCCACACCGATAGCGTAAGAAACCTGTACCAAGATTTCATCAGCAACGCCTGCAGCCACCAAGTTTTTGGCAATGTGACGAGCCGCATAGGCTGCACTACGGTCTACCTTGCTAGGGTCTTTACCAGAGAAGGCACCGCCTCCATGAGCACCAGCACCACCATAAGTGTCTACGATAATCTTTCTACCTGTCAAACCAGTATCACCGTGAGGACCACCGATAACAAACTTACCAGTCGGATTTACATGATATTTAATCTGATCGTTGAACAAAGCCAAGACAGCTGGGTTATGAATTTCTGCGATGACACGCGGCATCAAGATTTCAATGACATCCTTACGGATTTTAGCCAACATTTCTTCGTCGGCCTTCAGCTGAGCTTCTTTCGTATCTGTTGCCGGTTTGATGAAATCATCGTGCTGAGTAGAAACGACGATGGTATCGATACGAACAGGACGACGGTTGTCATCGTATTCGATAGTTACCTGACTCTTTGAATCCGGACGGAGGTAAGTCATGACTTTTCCTTCGCGACGAATATCAGCCAACACCATCAACACCTTATGTGCAAGGTCGAGTGACAGCGGCATATAGCTTTCAGTTTCATTTGTTGCATAGCCGAACATCATTCCTTGGTCGCCAGCTCCCTGATTCATAGGGTCTTCACGTTCTACACCACGGTTAATATCTGGACTCTGTTCATGGATAGCAGAAAAGACGCCACAAGAATCACCGTCGAACATGTATTCGCTTTTGGTATAACCAATCTTATTAATCACCTCACGTGCTACACGCTGAAGGTCGATATAAGCATTTGTTTTCACTTCTCCTGCCAGTACTACCTGTCCAGTAGTAACCAGTGTTTCGCAAGCTACTTTAGAACTGGGGTCATAAGCCAACAGTTTGTCAAGCACAGCGTCCGAAATTTGATCGGCCACTTTGTCGGGGTGTCCTTCTGACACCGATTCGGATGTGAATAAGTATCCCATGTTACTGTAAAATTTAAAATGGTTTGTGATTGTTAGTATCCGTGTACGGACAGAGTAGAAAGGAATATGTTTTAGCATTTTTTTCCGTGGTTGCAAGCTACTCAAATCTGTCCACATTTATTTTGGTTGCAAAGATAGTGATATAAATTGGAATAATTACAATTTCATTCTATATTTAACAATGATTGACTCAATCTCTTTGTCAGTCAAAGAGTTTCTTTCCTGTAAGCGGGTTTCTTACATTTTCTGCAATTTCTTTTAACGGCTTCATTACAAAATCACGTTCCGTCATCAAGGGATGCGGCAAGACAAGCGTTGGCGTATTCAATACCAGCTGATCATACATCAGCAGATCAATGTCGATCAAGCGGTCGCTGTAAACGCCCCCTACCGATTTATGCGTCCTTCCCAATTCCCGTTCTATCCGCAGGGTAAGAGCCAACACTTCCATCGGGCTGAGATCGGTCTGCACACAAGCCGCCGCATTCAGAAAGCTATGCTCCGATTCAAATCCCCAAGGTGCAGTCTCATAAAACGAAGATAGGGAAGTCACCTTCCCTATCTCTTCATTTATTCTTTTAACGGCAGCCTTCAGGTTTTCAGTCTTATCGCCCAAGTTTGTACCCAGTCCCAAATAAACCTTTGCCATTCAGATGCTGTTATTTATCCAAAATCAACATAGCATCTCCGTAAGTACCGAAGCGGTAATCTTCTTTCAATGCAACATCGTAAGCTTCCATTATCAAATCATAACCACCATAAGCAGCTACAAGCATCAACATCGTTGAGAAAGGAAGATGGAAGTTGGTCACCATGGAGTTAGCCACAGAGAAATCATACGGAGGGAAAATGAACTTGTTGGTCCATCCTTCAAATTCCTTCAAATGTCCATCGGTTCCCACTGCCGTTTCAATGGCACGCATGGTAGTAGTACCTACTGCACAAACGTTATTGCCACGATCTTTTGCACTATTCACCAATCTACAAGCTTCTGCATTGATAATCATCTGTTCAGAATCCATCTTATGCTTGGTCAAATCTTCTACATCAATGTCGCGGAAGTTACCCAATCCGGCATGCATGGTGATGAAAGAGAAGTCAATACCCTTGATTTCCATACGTTTCATCAGCTCTCTACTGAAATGAAGTCCGGCAGCAGGAACTGTTACAGCTCCTTCATTTTTTGCATAGATGGTTTGGAAACGTTCTTCATCTTCCGGTTCTGCTTCACGGTGAATGCATGGAGGCAATGGAGGTTCGCCCAAAGCATACAATGCCTTTTTGAACTCATCATGCGGACCGTCATAGAGGAAGCGGAGAGTACGGCCACGAGAAGTCGTATTATCAATCACTTCAGCCACCATCGAATCATCGTCGCCGAAATAAAGTTTGTTGCCGATACGGATTTTACGAGCCGGATCAACCAACACGTCCCACAAGCGGAATTCTTCGTTCAATTCACGAAGCAAGAACACTTCAATACGTGCTCCAGTCTTTTCCTTATTACCGTATAAACGTGCAGGGAAGACCTTTGTATCATTAAAGATAAAAGTATCTTTGTCGTCAAAATAGTTCAAGATGTCTTTGAAAAGGATATGCTCTATAGCTCCTGTCGACTTATGTACCACCATCAGACGTGATTCATCTCTATACTTCGCCGGATACAGAGCGATTTTCTCTTCCGGCAATTTAAATTTAAATTGTGATAGTTTCATCTTCTTTCCTTCCTTAATCGTTTGTTACTTCAATATCTTGTTTCTCGAGCCATTCCTCGAAATCTTCCACTTTCATGCAATCTTCCAACTTCACCTCACCTACACGGGTGCGGATAAGGCCTGTAAGATGTGCTCCGCTATTGAGTGCCTGACCGATATCTCTTGCCAAGGCACGGATATAAGTGCCTTTACTGCAAACTACGCGTATCTTTATTTCAGGCAAATTGCATTCCAGCAATTCAATCTCATCAATCACCAGTGTTTTAGCCTTCAGTTCCACTTCATCCCCCTTGCGGGCCAAATCATAGGCTCTTTTTCCATCCACTTTACAAGCAGAAAAGACTGGAGGTACTTGTTCAATGGTTCCAACGAACTGCTTCAATACTTCTTCTACCTTCTCACGGGTAATGTGTTCAGTAGGATAAGTAGCATCAATCTCCTTTTCCAAGTCGAATGATGGAGTGGTTGCCCCCAGCTGCAAGGTAGCAATGTATTCTTTGGTATGATACTGAAACTCCTCGATACGTTTGGTTGCCTTTCCGGTACAGATAATCATCACACCGGTAGCCAACGGATCCAAGGTTCCTGCATGTCCCACCTTCAACTTCTTGACACCCAACTTGCGGCTGATATGGTATCTGATTTTATTCACTACTGCAAATGACGTCCATTTCAAAGGTTTGTCAAAGTACAGCACTTCTCCTGCTTTAAAATTCATCAAGCTATTTCTATATTATATCCTAAAAAAGTCATTAACAAAATAATGCCTCCTACCACGATACGATACCATCCAAATGCGGTAAAGCCGTATTTCGTAACGAAGCTGATAAAGAATTTAATGGCCAGCAGAGCTACGATAAAGGCTACGACATTACCCAATAGCAACGTAGGCAAATTGGCCATCAGCAAATCTTGTCCTTCACTGAGGAAGAGTTTCAACACCTTGTAGCAAGTAGCTGCAAACATGGTCGGAACAGCCAAGAAGAAAGAGAATTCAGCTGCGTCCTTGCGGCTCAATTTCTGTGCCATACCTCCCACGATAGTTGCCATGGAACGTGATACCCCCGGTATCATGGCAATACACTGGAACAAACCAATATTGAAAGCCTCCTTGTCGGTAATCTGTACACCCGTTTCATTGTGCTTGAAGATCTTGTCGGTAAACAACATGAATATACCACCCAACACCAACATAGCAGCCACTACGTTTACACTCTCCAAAAGCTCATCAATCTTGTCACTGAACAAGAGTCCGAAAAAAGCTGCAGGAATGAAGGCAACAATCAGCTTCCAGTAGAAGTCAAAACGATGCAATAATTTCTTTATAGCCGAAGGATTACCTTCCAGGGGTTCATGGTTCAAGCGAAAGAAACGCTTCCAATACAAACATACTACAGACAATATGGCTCCAAACTGAATGATTACAGTGAAGGCCTTTACAAATTCTGTACTCTCTACTCCCAACAACTCTTGGGTAATAATCATGTGTCCAGTTGATGACACAGGAAGAAACTCTGTCAATCCTTCGACAATGGCGATGATGATGGTTTCAAAAAAGGTCAAATCTTGCATTTCTTATTCTTCGTTTTTAATCTGAGTTTCTTTGGAGGTATGGAGGATTCCATAAATCATGAAAATGAATCCGAAAAAACAGACAAAAGGAGCAACCTTTATACGTCTTACGCTGAAAATGTCGGGTTCAAAAGTGGTCTCAGTAGAGCCTGGTCCGGTCATTAACAAGAAACCCACAATGATGATAGCCATACCAATACCCAATAAGATAAAATTGGTTTTATTGAAGGCAAATTTCGTTCTGTCCATGAATATTGTATACTTATAATTTATAGTTTAATCGTTTAATAAAGTTCGTCAACCTTCATGTGCAAGTACCTGTTGATAGAAACCCACGCACATAAAGAGGTAATGCCGATACCAAACAAAAAGACGGCAACAATCACTACCAGCAAACTTTCAGGAGTGATGATAGTCAACAAATCCGGTTCGTATCCCATTGCCAAATAAGCCATTCCCAACAACAGGGCATCGGCCAGCGTAGCTGCAAAGATTCCCACCCAAAGGTGCTTCACCAAAAACGGACGGCGAATAAATCCCCAACTTGCACCTACCAACTTCATGGTATGAATCAGGAAACGTTTGGAATAAATGGCCAGACGAATCGTATTGTTAATCAGGGCAAAGGAAATGAACGACAGCAAAACCGCGAATCCTAAAAGGATCATACTGATTTTTCCCAGATTCCGATTGACCGAATCCAACAAATCCTGCGGATAGCTGACTTCCACCAAACGCTTTCCCGCAAGCAATTCTTTCTCAATCCATCGGATACTGTCAGGATGTGTATAAGCCGCATTCAATTTGATTTCAAACGAAGGAGAGAAAGGATTGTATCCCAAAAATTCCGTAGGATCCGTTCCCATGGCTTCGGTCTGCTCTTTCAATGCCTGTTCCTTTGAAATATAAGTAGTCTGCTTCACATAAGGCTTTGCATTCAACTCTTTCTGCAACTTGATGATGGAAGTTTCCTTCAAATCATCATTGATTAAAGCCGTAAATGAAATATTTTCACGCACATACACGGAAAGGTTATTAGCAGTCAGCACAAAAAAGACTACCATTCCCAACAACAGCAAGACCAGCATGGTGCTGATACTTGGCGTGACAAACTGCATATCGAAAAACGATCTCGATTTTCTTTTCATACGCGTTTCTTTCTAAATATATAGATCATAGAACTACTACAATCCTTTTTTACCAATGAAGCCATCCATGCCTGAGCCCCAACCAGGCATCCACGCAGAAATGGGAAACTATTTTTCTTGTATTTCTCTGTCAGCATGGATACATAAAATGCATCAAACGGCATTGGATACCTCTCTATCAAAGCAAAGCCGTGTTTAGCTCCAAACTGCTGCATTGCTGATGGAGAGAAATGCCATAAATGACGGGGAACATCATAGGCTGCCCACATTTCCTTGTATTTCCTTGCATCATACGAAGTGGGATTAGGTACGGCAATGACCAGCACTCCTGTATCTTTCAAGATGCGGAACAACGTCTCCCAAGTTTCATTCAAGGACTCCAAATGTTCCAACACATGCCACAGCGTAACAACGTCAAACGATTGTGAAGCATAGGTCGGCAAAACTTCCGGAGCATCTACATCCAATTGAAAATGCTCTTTGGAAAAGTTGCGGGCCTGCTGACTCTTTTCAATGGCAGAAACCTTCCAACCTTTCATCTTCATCGTTTGAGCAAAATAGCCAGTTCCTGTACCAATATCCAACAAGCTGCCCTCATTCAAGCCACTCTGCTTCTTTACCAGACATGCCTTTCGTGAAAGCATGTATTTACGTACCCAATGGTAGAGTTTATTCATCAATCCTTTGTGGGTATCGGTATGAGAAATGTAATCGGGACTTTCGTAATAACGACCAATCTCTGCTTCTACCGGAACGGATTGAGTAAATAAAAAGCCACAATCCTTACACTCGAACAAATCAAAAGATTCACCCGTAGCATAATGATCGGTACAAGTCATGACCTTGGCCAAATGTTCTTTCCCGCATAGCGGGCATCTATCTTGTTTCAGAAAATTCACTATAATCCCTAATTTCTTGCAAATTAACAAATAAAACGGGGATTCTGGACATTTATTTAAAAGTTTTTAAGAATATAACAATAGATTCAGAGTTTTTACTAACTTTATTGTCAAATCTAAATTTATATTAACGTGAGTTCGACGAATTGTAAGTGCTTATAAATTTGGTGATTTAAATGATTATAATCACAATTTATGGGCGTTAGGAAAATTATATGCATATAAACTTCAACAAGAACCATTTATTCATGTTGGTTCTGATGTGTTTGCATGGAAAAAATTTCCAGAGAAGGTTCTATCTTCCGAATTAATAGGACAAAATTACGAGAGCAACTATAGGTGTAACATTGAATATTTCAATAAGATCAAGTATCTCTTAGATTTAGATTATATACCAACAGAAATACTCCAAGAAACACGCGATACAGAAGATATAATCCAAGTTAATGCCGGTATTTTAGGAGGTAACAATATCTCTTTCTTTAAGGATTACGTAAATACTGCTTTTGAAATGGTTGAAAAAAATTCAACATTATTTAACAAGTATCAGAATAATAAAGGGGCTTTTAATATGGTATATGAGCAATTCTTATTTTACTGTATGGCAAAAGCTCGAAAAAGCAAAATTACGGTTTTACTAGAAGAAAATATGATAAATCACTCTGGACTAGCTGATTTTGAGCAAATACCTGCTAACAAATATTATGCACACACATTAGGTACCTATAAAAAAATTTTTTATATAGGTAGATATATAGCAGAGAGATTATTTTTGGAATATCCTGAATATTATAATCGAATAGTTTTACTTTATAACAATACTTCGGTAAAAATTTACCGAAGTATTGTTATAATATGAATTTAAAAAATATATGATTAACATCAAAACTGGTCAAAACGTAATCAGAGTGGCTAAAAAAAGATATATAGAATTCTTTTCTATATAATTCAAAAAGCTAAAAGGGGGTATTTTTTATGGGATTAGAAACGAGAGATCCGTTTCTCTTAGATACAACAAAGGTACACATTTTTATTTAATTAGAATCCCGATTAATAATTTCTTTTTCAAAAAGTTTCTTTGTTCTTCCTACTCTGTAAGTGCAGACATGAGAAAACTTTATTATCATAAAACAAGAAAAATGTTTGTATAATTTCAAATTATACTATATAGTCGTCCCTTAAAAAGCCCATTTTTGCGAGATATTGTTCAAGCACAGT
>JAHHQU010000068.1 GCA_020026225.1 Phocaeicola sp.
ATACACAAAGTTATAAAATCTTTGAAATTATCCCCTCAACTTTTTACATTGATCCAATAATCCTTCTCCCAAAAGACTTTCCTTTTCCTCATCACCCAATTCAAACGAGGCATCCTCCATTACAGCCATACCAGAAAGAAACGGGTTACGCACATAAAAAAAGCGCGAGCCTCACGATCCAATCATGAGATTCACGCTTTTATATAGCTTAAATAAACAACCTAACGATTAGTTCTGCTTCGGTTCTTTATTTTCTTTATTCTGCTGAGGTTTTCTTTCTCTTCTCTGATGACCTTCAGGCATACCTTCTGGTTTAGAAAGCAAAGCCTTGCGAGACAATTTGAATTTGCCAGTCTTAGGATCGATATCAAGCAACTTAACTTCAATTTCATCTCCTTCGTTCAAGCCAGCTTCTTCAATTGTTTCCAAACGTTTCCAATCGATTTCAGAGATATGGAGCAAACCGTCTTTACCAGGAAGAAATTCAACGAACGCACCATAAGGCATGATAGAACGAATCTTACCGGTATACACTTCACCGATTTCAGGAACAGCTACGATACCCTTGATCAAACGGATAGCATCATCAATGCACTGCTTGTTTGTACCAGAGATTTCGATACGGCCACCATTTTCAACTTCTTCGATAGTGATAGTAGCACCTGTTTCTTCCTGAAGACCCTGAATAATCTTACCGCCCGGGCCGATTACAGCACCAATGAATTCTTTAGGAATCATCATTGTTTCAATACGTGGAGCATGAGGTTTCAATTCTTCACGAGGAGCCTGGATACAATCGGTCAATTTGCCAAGGATGTATTCACGTCCTTGTTTTGCCTGCAACAAAGCCTTTTCCAAAATATCATAAGTCAAACCGTCGCACTTGATATCCATCTGAGTAGCAGTGATACCATTTACTGTACCTGTAACCTTGAAGTCCATATCACCCAAGTGGTCTTCATCGCCCAAGATATCAGACAAAATAGCATACTTATCTTCACCGGCATTTTTGATCAATCCCATTGCAATACCTGATACCGGATTCTTGATAGGTACACCAGCGTCCATCAACGCCAAAGTACCGGCACATACAGTAGCCATTGAAGAAGAACCGTTAGATTCCAAGATATCAGAAACTACGCGTACGCAGTAAGGATAATCTGCAGGAATCTGGCCTTTCAAAGCACGCCAAGCCAAGTGACCGTGACCGATTTCACGACGGCCTACACCACGCTGCGCTTTTGCTTCACCTGTAGAGAATGGAGGGAAGTTATAATGTAAAAGGAAGCGTTCTCTGTGCTGATCCAACACATCGTCTACAATCTTTTCATCCAACTTAGTACCCAAAGTTACAGTACTCAAAGACTGGGTTTCACCACGAGTAAAAATAGCTGAACCGTGAGGGCCAGGAAGTGGGCTGGTTTCACACCAAATAGGACGAATATCTGTAGTAGCACGACCGTCCAAGCGCTTGCCTTCATCCAAGATACAACGACGCATCGCTTCTTTTTCCACATCGTGGTAGTAACGGTCGATCATACCTTCTTTTTCTTCCAATTCTTCATCAGAGAACTGAGCCTTGAATTCATCACAGATAGCATCGAATGCATCCTGACGTTCATGTTTATTCTTGTTACCAGAAGCAGCGATAGCATAAGCCTTTGCATAGCAAGCTTCGTGAACAGCCTTGCGCAAGTCTTCATCGTTTTCTTCGTGGCAATATTCGCGTTTAACAGTTTTGCCAACTTCTTCCATCAATTCCATCTGCGCTTTGCAGTGAACTTTGATAGCTTCGTGTGCACATTTCATAGCTTCCAACAAATCCTGTTCAGAAACTTCTTCCATCTCACCTTCCACCATCATGATGTTTTCATAAGTTGCAGCAACCATAAGGTCCATGTCAGCTTTTTCCAATTCTTCGAAAGTAGGGTCAATTACAAACTTACCGTCGATACGAGCTACACGCACTTCTGAGATAGGGCCACCAAATGGGATATTAGAAACAGCAAGTGCAGCAGAAGCTGCCAAACCTGCCAATGCATCCGGCATGTCTACGCCATCAGCAGAGTAAAGGTTGATATTTACGTATACTTCAGCATGATAATTATCTGGGAATAATGGGCGCAAAGCACGGTCTACCAAGCGGCATGTCAAGATTTCATAGTCAGAAGCCTTACCTTCACGTTTGGTAAAGCCACCCGGATAACGTCCGAATGCTGAATATTTTTCCTTATACTCTACCTGCAGTGGCATAAAATCAGTACCGGGAACTGCATCTTTTGCTGCACAAACAGTAGCCAATAACATGGTATTACCCATGCGAAGCATAACAGCACCATCTGCCTGTTTTGCCAGCTTTCCCGTTTCGAGTGTGATGGTTCTTCCATCAGGCAACTCGATCGTCTTTGTAATAGGGTTGATCATAAATTTTTTATTAAAATAGTTTCTTCAAAAATTACGTGCAAATATAACGAATATATTATACTACTTGGTTCTTATTGAAATAAAAGTTTCCTAATATCGTGATTTTTTGCGATTTGCAACCAAATGCGAGATAAAAACTTTGTAAAATCGCCAAAAGACGTATCTTTGCATGCTAAATAATAAAACATGGAATTTATTTTAAGGAGAGAACAATGAAAAACAACTTAATTATAGGTGCCGCACTACTTACATTCAGCCTGTCGGCCTGCCATAATGAGCCCACCTTTCAAGTAGAAGGAACCGTTAGCGGAGCCGCAGACAAGATGCTGTATATTGAACATTCAGGTTTGGAACGTGTGGAGATGATTGACTCTGTCAAACTGAATGAAGGAGGTCGTTTTGACTTTGCTGTCAACCGCCCCGAATCTCCAGAATTCTACCGCTTAAGAATGGACAATAAAATCATCAACTTTGCCGTCGATTCCACCGAAACGGTTCAGATAAAGGCACAATACAAGGACTTTGCCACAACTTACGACATAAAAGGTTCTGACAACAACGTGAAGATCAAAGAATTGACTTTGCTTCAAGCCAAATTGCAGTCACAAGTCAATCAACTTCTCCAATCCAATATGCCCAGCGGATTGCTGCAAGACAGCTTGAAAAACCTGGTACAGACTTATAAGAAAGAGGTCATCAAAGACTACATATTCAAGAGCCCACAGGCTTCTTACGCATATTTCGCATTATTCCAACAGCTGAACGGTGCCATGCTTTTTGATCCCTTGACCAACAAAGAAGACATCAAGTGCTTTGGAGCTGTAGCAACCAGCCTCAACAACCTTTATCCACACGCTGAACGTTCACGCAACATTTACAATATGGTCATTAAGGGAATGAAAAATACACGCGTTCCAAAACAAAAAGAAATGACCATCAAGGAAGACGTCGTGCAGGAAGTGTCACTCATCGACATTCCACTGAGAGACCTGAATGGAAAGCTACATCACCTGACAGACTTGAAAGGAAAGGTCGTTCTGCTAGACTTTACCGTATATGCAGCGACTCCTTCAGGACCACGCAATTTGGTTTTACGTGATTTGTACAAGAAATATGCAAGCAAGGGACTGGAAATTTATCAAGTTTCATTAGACCCGAATGAACATTTTTGGAAGACGGCAGCAGACAACCTACCTTGGATCTGCGTAAGAGACCCTCAAGCCCAGTATTCAACCTACGCCAACATTTACGGCGTGACCGAACTACCTACTTCATTCCTTATCAACCGAAGCAATGTAGTCTCTGTCAGAATCAATGAGAATACTGATATTGAGACAGCTATTAAAAATTTATTGTAACATGTTAAAAAGCATGTGAAATACAGAAAGGTATACTTGACTAGTATATAAAAAAGGCGTACCTTTGTAAAAATTATAGCAAAAAGGGTTCCGACATTCATCTAAGTGTCGGAATTCTTTTTGTTTTATACCCCAAAGAACAAATAAATTAATAACGAAAATATATTAGGAGGAAAATTAGTATGGCTTATATGTCAGAAGAAGGCTACCAGAAATTGGTTGCCGAATTGAAGCATCTCGAGGCTGTAGAACGCCCGAAAATTGTAGCAGCTATCGCTGAAGCACGTGATAAAGGTGACTTGTCTGAAAATGCTGAATATGACGCAGCAAAAGAAGCGCAAGGCATGCTTGAAATGAAAATCAATCAGTTGAAGATGACTATCACTGATGCTAAAATCATTGATACATCTAAATTGAACGCTGATACCGTACAAATCCTTACTCGTGTAGAATTAAAGAATGTACACAACGGCATGAAAATGGCCTATACCATCGTGTCAGAAAGTGAAGCGAACCTGAAAGAAGGTAAAATCTCTGTAAACACTCCGATTGCACAAGGTCTATTGGGCAAGAAGGTCGGTGATATTGCAGAAATTTCTATTCCAAAAGGTAAAATTAGTTTGGAAATTACAGGAATATCATTTTAATTTGTAAGGCAGGTCTGCTTGGAGCGGACTTGCCTTATTTTTTAATCTCTAACGATATGGCAACAATATTCAGTAAAATCATTGCAGGTGAAATTCCTAGCTACAAAGTGGCTGAGGATGATAAATTTTATGCGTTTCTTGATATCAACCCGCTCGTAAAAGGTCATACCCTCGTAGTACCCAAAAGAGAAGTTGATTATATTTTCGACTTAGAAGATGACGAACTTGCGGCTATGCAGATTTTCGCAAAGAAACTTGCATTGGCCATCCAGAAGGCTTTCCCATGCAAGAAGGTAGGCCAGGCAGTCATCGGCCTGGAAGTTCCTCATGCACATATTCACCTTATCCCTATCCAAAAAGAATCGGACATGCTATTCTCCAACCCCAAACTTTCTTTTAGCAATGAAGAGTTTGCAGCAATAGCAGCCGCAATCCATAAGGCCTGGGAAGAAAACGCAGACTGATTTTTCTTTTTCCAATATAATAAGCCACCTCATTCCAGGTGGCTTTTTTATTGCCGGTACCTTGCCATGAAAATCCCGGCCGTGATGGCGACAGACCTATCTTATAGAGTGATTTCCTACTCTTTGGGAGCCCTTATATTACACATTATTTAACGGAACAGGAATAGAAATGTCCAACGGATTCATTATATTTGGAAATATCAATTTTAACCTTAGAGATTATGAACGCAAATCCTATTTTTAGTTTGCATGTCCCTACACGCTTGCTGTTCGGATGTGGAGAAATAAAAAGACTCGCCACCGAATCTTTCGCTGGCAAAAAAGCGATGATTGTTATCACCTCTGGAGGTTCAATGCGTAAGTATGGTTATCTAGATAAAGTCATCGAACTTCTCAAAGAAAACGACATTGCCTCTATTGTATATGACAAGGTGCTTCCCAACCCCATCAAGTCGCACGTTATGGAAGGCGCAGCTATATGCCGAGAATTGGGTTGCGACATGGTCGTCGGCTTAGGAGGAGGAAGCTCTATCGATTCGGCTAAAGCCATTGCCATCATGGCATGCAACGACGGTGACTACTGGAATTATGTACAAGGAGGATCGGGAAAAGGACATCCGGTCAAAGGAGCTTTACCGATCATTGCAATCCCTACCACTTCTGGAACAGGTACCGAAGCCGACCCATGGACGGTCATTACCAATGAGGAAAAACAAGAAAAAATCGGGTTCGGCTGTGCCTATACTTTCCCAACCTTGTCCATCATCGACCCGGAACTGATGGTTTCCATTCCACCAGCATTAACAGCTTATCAAGGTTTCGACGCATTCTTCCATTCTGTGGAAGGTTTCATTGCAAATTGTGCTACCCCAATCAGCGACATGTATGCACTTGAATCCATCCGACTACTTTATAAATACTTGCCCATCGCCGTTCACGACGGCAAAAATTTAAAGGCTCGTGCCAAAATCGCTTGGGCAAGTACCTTGGCGGGACTCGTGGAGTCCACTTCCAGCTGTACATCCGAACATTCACTCGAACATGCGATGAGCGCTTATTATCCTCAACTTCCACATGGAGCAGGATTGATTGCCATCAGCGAAGCCTATTTTGAATCGTTCCGCAATGATTGCATGAAACGTTACATGAAGATGGCTGAAATCATGACCCAACAAAAGAGCAACCGACCTAGTGACTTCATCGAAGCACTGGTACGCATGCAAAAAGAATGCGATGTCTATGGATTAAGACTCAGTGATTGGGGACTGAAAGAAGAAGATTTGCCTAAGATGGCACAAAATGCCCGTGATACCATGGGCGGCTTATTCAGATTCGACCCTCGTCCATTGCTTGAAGAAGAGGTCATGGATATCTTCCGTAAATCATTCAAATGAACTGAACACGAAGGGAACTGACCTGCTAAAGATCAAAATACAGTGATTTTTTTATAACCTCCTCCTTCGTATTCACATAACAAAGCCGTTTTAGCTTCAGTCTGTCGCTAAAACGGCTTTTATTGTATACAGAAAAAAATTATTAAAGGGAGATACAGACGGGAACAATACAGAACCGGTGGAAATACCCTTCTGCATTACCACATCCTTTATTATCCGACAACCGGAAGAGACATCTCTTCCAAAGTTTTGCCTTCAAACTTACAGATGGCCTCCTTATAATCTTGCGGAATAGGAATCGGAAGCTGTTCTTGAATATCGAAAGCTACCATTACGGTACGGCATTGGCACTTCACTTCTTGATTTTCTTTACTTACCGCCCGCTGAAGCAAAGTAAAACTCTTGTTTCCCAGATGCAAGACTGTAGTCTCTATCACCAAATCATCTGTAAAGAATACTGGAGCAATGAAATCGGCATTGATATTCGCCACGACCATCGCAAACTTCGTCCAGTCCTGAGGGCCAAATACATCTCTTAAATATGAGGTCTTTGCTAAATCATATAAAGAAAAATACACGGAATTATTCATGTGTCCGAATTGGTCGACGTCACTGAAACGTATCTGTGCTGGAATTACATGCTTAAAATTTATTTCATTTGTCATAGTCATCCTCTAATTAGTGTTCAAATATACTTCATTTTTTCAAGTCGGGATTATATAAAGACAGAATATTTACTATTTTTGCCATCAAATATCTCAATATATAACATAAAGGAGAAACATTATGAAGGATACATTCAGTAAAGAGACACTCTGCGTTCAAGCAGGATGGCAGCCTAAAAAAGGTGAACCACGCGTACTCCCCATCTACCAGTCAACAACATTCAAATACGATACAAGTGAACAGATGGCCAGACTCTTCGATCTGGAAGACTCCGGTTTTTTCTATACTCGTTTACAAAATCCAACCAATGAAGCTGTCGCTGCAAAAATTGCGGCATTAGAAGGCGGTGTGGGTGCCATGCTGACTTCCTCCGGCCAAGCTGCCAATTTCTATGCAGTCTTCAACATTTGTGAAGCGGGCGACCATTTGGTTTGTTCCTCTACCATTTATGGCGGAACATTCAATCTTTTCGGCGTAAGCATGAAAAAATTAGGTATCGAATGTACTTTCATAGATGCAGACGCATCGGAAGAGGAAATCCAAAAAGCCTTCCGTCCAAACACCAAATGCTTATTCGGGGAAACCATCTCCAATCCGGGTATCAACGTATTGGACATTGAAAAATTTGCTCGTATCGCTCACCGCAATGGAGTACCTTTGATTGTTGACAACACATTTGCCACTCCAATCAACTGCCGCCCGTTTGAATGGGGTGCCGACATTGTCACTCATTCTACCACCAAATATATGGACGGACACGCCACATGTGTAGGAGGTGCCGTAGTGGATAGTGGAAACTTCGACTGGATGGTTCATGCCGACAAATTTCCAGGGTTGACTCAACCAGACCCATCTTATCACGGACTAACTTACGCAACAGCTTTCGGTAAAATGGCATACCTGACCAAAGCTACTGCCCAACTGATGCGTGACTTCGGTTCCATCCAATCACCAGAAAATGCTTTCTTATTGAATTTAGGATTGGAAACGCTTCACCTGCGTGTTCCACGTCACTGCGAGAACGCACAGCACATAGCTGAATGGCTGGAAGCTCATCCAAAAGTAAAATGGGTGAACTACTGCGGTTTAAAATCAAACAAATACTATGACTTGGCACAAAAATACATGCCAAACGGTTCATGCGGCGTTATCGCCTTTGGATTGAAAGGCTCACGTTCAGAGGCTATCCAATTTATGGATAATCTGAAATTGGCCTGCATCGTAACCCATGTGGCCGATGCACGTACCTGCGTTCTTCATCCAGCCAGCCATACACATAGACAACTTTCTGACGAGCAGCTGATAGAAGCAGGTGTCGCTCCCGACTTGATCCGTCTATCAGTAGGCATCGAGAACGTCAATGACATCATTGCCGACTTAAGCCAGGCCATTGATTCCATCCATCCGCAAGAATAATCACCTTATCTGACAACCGGGATTTCCAGTCCTTTATCCAAATAACAAAAAATAACATTTCCCCTTCGCTTTTTGTAAACAACATTTAACGAAGGGGATTTTTTACAAATAAAAAGTCCCTGCAAGCATCATCTTGCAGGGACTTTATTGAGTATGGTGGCATTATTATTCCTCAACCAATTCAAAGTCTTCTTTTCCTACACCGCAAACTGGGCATACCCAATCTTCAGGAATATCTTCAAATGCAGTTCCAGGAGCGATACCGTTATCTGGATCGCCTACTTCAGGATCGTAAACCCAATCACATACTGTGCATACGTACTTCTTCATAATTCTAATTTTCTTAAAAGTTAGTAGTTATTTCTTTTATTTTCCTGCAAATATAAAAATAATTTATTTACAAGATTATAATAATAACATTTTTTCCAATTCATCCATTCCTTCGGAAGCTCCCTTTTGAATAACCTTCACCGTTCTTCCCGAAGGAACAGCTACCGGTTTTGGATCAATCAAAAAGACAGGAACATTGGAGCGCACATAATTCAGCAACCCAGCAGCTGGATATACATTCAATGAGGTTCCTATAATAACAAAGATGTCGGCCTGCTCTACGTACTCGATGGCCGTTTCAATCATCGGTACCGGTTCACCGAACCAAACGATAAACGGACGAAGCTGAGTGCCATCAGACGACAAATCCCCCATCTTCACTTCATATTCATCGGGAGCCAATTCTCGTATACATTCAGGAGCATTAGGATTCCGACTTGAAGTCACTTTTGTAAGTTCACCATGCAGATGAATCACATGACTACTCCCTGCACGCTCATGAAGATTATCCACATTCTGAGTAATAACCGTCACGTCAAAGAACTGTTCGAGCTCTGCCAATCTCACATGCCCCAAATTAGGAGAAACTTCCAGCAGTTGCTTGCGGCGCTCATTGTAAAAGTTAATCACCAATGCTGGATTTTCCGCATAACCTTCAGGAGTAGCCACCTTCTCTACCGGATAGCGGTCCCATAGCCCACCCGAATCACGAAAGGTACTGATGCCACTTTCTGCACTCATTCCTGCACCTGTCAATACTACAAGTTTTTTCATATTAAAACCTCCGATTTATCTCATATATGTACAAAAATAAGAAATTTTATCAGTGAAAACAATTCAGTTACAAAGAAAAAGGGTAACTTTGCGATTCGTGAAAAATAATAATAATTTAATAAGTATAATATGGATAAATTCAGTTACGCCATTGGTCTAGGAATTGGCCAAAACCTCTTGAGCATGGGTGCTCGCGACATTAAAGTAGAAGACTTCGCTCAAGCAATCAAAGACGTTATAGAAGGTAATCAAACAGCTATCAGCCATACAGAAGCACGTGAAATCGTCAACAAGTTCTTTACTGATATGGAAGCTAAGATGAACGCTGAAAATATAGAAAAAGGCAAGGCTTTCTTGGAAGAAAACAAGAAGAAACCAAACGTAATCACTTTGCCTAGCGGTTTACAATATGAAGTCCTGACAGAAGGAACCGGCAAAAAGCCAAGTGCAACAGACCGTGTACGCTGCCATTACGAAGGTACTTTAATTGACGGCACGATGTTCGACAGCTCTATCAAACGTGGCGAACCTGCTGTATTCGGTGTCAATCAAGTCATCAAAGGTTGGGTTGAAGCCTTGCAGTTGATGTCAGAAGGCTCAAAGTGGAGACTTTATATTCCTTCCGAATTGGGTTATGGTGCACAGGGAGCCGGTGAAATGATTCCTCCTCACAGCACATTGATTTTCGATGTTGAACTCATCGCAGTTCTTTAATCATCTTATAATTTAGCAAAACATTTAAATAACTTATACAATGAAAAAAAGTACAGCATTATTGGTGTTTGCCACTACAGCCAGCTTGATTTCCTGTGGCCCTCAAGCACCTAAAGCTAATCTTGTCAGTGACATCGACTCACTTTCTTACTCATTGGGTGTGCATAACACTCAAGGTTTGATGACTTATGCAACTTCTCGTTTGGGCGTTGACTCTACTCACACTACAAACTTCATCAACGGTATCATTGAAGGTACAAAAGAAATCGACGCTAAGGAAAAAGCTCACATGGCAGGTTTGCAGATTGGTCAGCAGCTCAGCGGTGACATGTATGAATCTCTGAACAACCAACTTTTTGCAGGTGATTCTGTCAATGCATTGAATAAAGAAAAATTCATGAACGGTTTCCTTGAAGGAGTAGAAGGCAAGAGCACAATAGATATGAGCAAAGCTACTGAATACGTTCAGGCTAAAGCTCAAACCATCCAGAAAGATTCTGTCAGAACAGGCTCAGACTTCAAAAACACAGTGGATTCTCTTTCCTATATGATTGGTCTCGTAAACACTCAAGGCTTGATGGATTATGCGACAGCTCGCTTAGGTGTTGATTCTGCTTATACAAAAGAATTCATCAGCAGCATTCAAGAAGGTACCAAGGCCTTAGATGCCACTCAGAAAGCTCGTATGGCTGGTATCCAGATTGGTCAGCAGATTAGCGGTGACATGTTCAAAGCACTTAACGAACAATTGTTCTTAGGAGATACTTCCACTTCATTAAGCAAAGAAAACTTCTTGGCAGGTTTCATTGCCGGTGTAGAAAACAAGAGTGTAATCAGCATGGAAGAAGCTGCTAACTACGTTCGTACAAAGGCAGAAACAATCCAGAAAAATGCAATCGAAAAGAAATACGCTGAATACAAAAAGGAAAATGAAGACTTCTTGACCAAAAACAAAGAAAAAGAAGGTATCAAAACTACAGAAAGCGGCTTGCAGTATAGAATCGTTAAGGAAGGAAAAGGTAAAAAGCCTGAAGCAACTTCAAGAGTAAAAGTACATTATAAAGGTACTTTGATTGACGGTACTCAATTTGACAGTTCATACGACCGTAAAGAACCTACTTCATTCAATTGCAATCAGGTCATTAAAGGATGGACTGAAGCTTTGACAATGATGCCTGTTGGTTCTAAATGGGAATTGTTCATTCCTCAGGAATTGGCTTACGGTGCAAACGCTCCTCAAGGAATCAAGCCTTTCTCTACTTTGATTTTCGAAGTAGAATTGCTTGACATCGAAAAATAATCGACCGATTTCAATCTCTATAAGAAAACGCAGCCTACAATTAGGCTGCGTTTTTTATTGGCACTATACAATATTTTGTGTAAATGGAAATACGGGATTCAGAAATGAGTCT
>JAHHQU010000006.1 GCA_020026225.1 Phocaeicola sp.
ACAAGATTAATAACTGTTTTCATGATAATATTATTTTTTTAGTTTATATTCGTAGTGCAAAAATAAAATAAATAACTTGAATCACGTAGAAAAACGTGAATATTTTACTTTCGTGTATGTTAAATAATGATTTAACGCAGCAAATTAAGCGATTTTTTTCCTATAAACCAACAGAAGTTCAAGAAAATGCGGTGAAAAGTTTTGTTGACTTTGTGTTTTCTGTTTCTGAGGATGAGTTGTTTCTTCTTAAAGGCTATGCGGGGACTGGTAAAACAACTTTAATAAGTGCATTTGTAAAGGCTTTTGACCAATTGAAGATGAATTGTGTTTTGTTGGCTCCAACGGGCAGAGCGGCAAAGGTTTTCGCTCATAATGCAGGACATGCGGCTTATACGATTCATAAGCGGATTTATCGGCAGAAGGTTTTCTCTAATGAAACGGATAATTTTTCCTTGAATACCAACTTGCACAAGAACACGTTGTTTATTGTCGATGAAGCTTCGATGATTGCGAATGAGGGACTCTCGGGGGCTTCGTTTGGAACGGGACGCTTGTTGGATGATTTGATTCATTATGTATATAATGGACAGCATTGCCGATTGATGCTGGTGGGAGATACAGCTCAGCTGCCTCCAGTGGGTGAGGAAGAAAGTCCCGCCTTATCGGCAGCGATGCTCCAAGGATATGGCTTGGATGTGCGTGAATGCCAACTTACTGAGGTGGTACGTCAGGTTCATGATTCGGGGATTCTGTTTAATGCGACCAATTTGCGCAGGATGTTGTGGGAAGAAGAAATCTTTGATTTCCCTGTAATTCATGTGGAATGCTTCCCAGATGTCAAAGTAGTTCCCGGCAACGAGCTGATTGAAGCCATTACTACTTGTTATGACAAGGCGGGCATGGATGAGACAATGATTATCTGCCGCTCGAATAAACGGGCGAACCTATATAATAAAGGTATACGAAATACCATCTTGTACCGTGAAGATGAGTTGAATTCGGGTGATTTGCTGATGGTATCGAAAAATAACTATTTCTGGGGTGCCGATTGTAATGAATTGGACTTTATAGCCAATGGCGATGTGGCTCAGGTACGAAGGGTAAGACGTACCCATGAACTCTATGGATTCCGATTCGCCGATGTGGTGCTGACTTTCCCTGATTATAACGATGTTGAATTGGAAGTGAAAGTCTTGTTGGATACCCTTCATTCAGATGCGACCTCTTTATCAAAGGAGCAGAGTGACAGACTGTTTCAAGCTGTTTATGACGATTATGAAGACGTCGGGGCAAAACGAGAGCGAATGAAAAAAGTGAAGGAGGATGAATGGTACAATGCGTTGCAAGTTAAATTTGCGTATGCTGTGACTTGTCATAAGGCACAGGGTGGGCAATGGCAGCATGTGTTCCTCGATCAGGGATATATGACCGAGGATATGCTTTCACCGGATTACTTCAGGTGGCTTTATACGGCTTTTACACGTGCTACAGATACTTTGTACTTGGTTAATTGGCCAAAGAACCAGACTTTATAAGGTCTCTTCCAAGGTAGGCTTGCATGACTCCTCGTAAAAGGAGATAAAGGATGAAGGCCAGCCAAAGAGCATGGTTGCCCAAGAGATGGTGCAGACCGTAGTAAGTGGCAAAGAAGGTGCCTGCTGCTACCATCATGGAACGAAGCATAAGATGGGTGGCTGTCGCACCGATGCAGATGCCATCCAGTAGGAAGGCTCCGAATCCGGCAACCGGAATGGCTATTATCCAATAAAAATATTCACCTGAAGCTGTAATGACAGTGGCATCGTTGGTGAGCAGACTTAGGAATCCTTTACCACCTATTAAATAAAGCAAGGTGAACGCAGTAGCTGATGCACTTCCCCAATAGAATAGGTAGCGGATGGTTTCATTCAAGCCTTTCTGGTTCTTTGCACCGATATTTTTCCCAGCTAACGCTTCTCCTGCATAGGCAAACCCATCCATGATGTAAGAAAACAACGTGAACAACTGCATCAAGATGGTATTTACAGCCAGTACGACATCCCCGTATGCAGCCCCGGTAGAGGTGAAGAAGACGGTTACCGATACGACGCACAAAGTACGGAGGAAAATATCACGGTTCACACGGAAGAAATTGGCCAGTGCGGTACGCTCCCACAATCGTTTCGCTTCTACATGTCCTTTCAGCGGGTGATAATGTTTTATGGTCAGCAGAATAGCCATGAAGACACCTGCATATTGTGCTATCAAGGTTCCTAAGGCTACTCCTTCCACTTTCATCGTCAGTCCGAAAACGAAGAAAAAGCTGGCTCCGATATTCACCAGGTTTTGTGTGATGGCAATATACATCGGGAAACGGGTATTCTGCATGCCGATGAACCATCCGGTAAAGCTGTATAAACAGAGGGTGGCAGGGGCTCCCCATATACAGATATGGAAGTATCGGGTGGCTAATTCCTGTATCTCTGGACTGGAGTCAATCAGTTGGAAGGCAATGTATTGGATAGGGGATTGAAGGAGTATGAGCCCTATTGAAAGCAAGAAACTGATACTCAACGAGCGCAGCAGGAGACTGGTGATTTCTTGCATATCTTCACGACCATAAGCTTGTGAAGTCAATCCTCCGGTTCCCATACGCAGGAATCCGAAAATCCAGTAAATCATATTGAACAGCATCCCGCCGACGGCAATGGCTCCGATGTATGAAGCTGCACCTAAATGCCCTACAATCGTTACGTCTACTAGTCCCAGTAAGGGTACCGTAATGTTAGATATAATGGATGGAATCGCTATCTTTAGAATGTCTTTGCTGATGGGATGGTTGATGAAGTTCATAAAGTAAAATCGTATAATCTATTGTTTCTTAGAGTTCAAGAGAAGCACCTTGTGGACTAGGGAGGACGCATGCCACTTCCTTAAAGAGGTAAGGACGTAAGTGCCCTTCCGTATCTTCCAAAATCAATCGCCCGGTGGGCTGGATGTCCACGATGCGAGCATTGAACTGGCCGTCTTTGTCGCGGTAAGTATGGTATCCTTCGCGTCGGTAAAGTACGTCGAAATAGCGGGAGGTAATCAGCTCGTCTTTCCCTTGCTTCAACAGTTCATAATACGAGGCGGTACGTTCCAAAATCTCATGCAATATGGTCTCTATACAGTACGTTTGTCCGGTAATCTGACTGAGAGATACAGGGTTAGGAGCATTGCTTAAGAATTTCTTTTGGTTCAAGTTTACACCGGTACCGACTATGGAACGATTGAGGTGCATGCCTAACAGGTCGTTTTCAATTAAAGTCCCACAGAGCTTCAAATCTTTCCAGTAAATGTCATTAGGCCATTTCACTCGAATTTTTTCGGTGTATTTCGACAAGGATTCCTGAAGAGCCAAGGCATTGACTTGTGAAAGCAGGAATTGTCGGTTGGCTTCCAGAAAGTGAGGAAAGAAGACGATACTTAATAACAAGTTCGCACCATCCTCCGATTCCCAACTATTGCCGCGTTGTCCGCGTCCGGCACTTTGGTAATTAGTGTACACGCAGGTAAGTTCTGGCAGTGAGTTCTGATTGCATAGAACTTCCAGCATAGAGTTGGTGGAAGTGGTAGCATTGATATGGATAGGACTAGGATAATTCATTGTATAGAGCTTTTTGTTTGCGAGTAAATTTTTTAATCACCTCCTCATAGGAGTGGTCGATAAGATTGAGAATCAGAGAATCTGGAACATCCTCTTCAAATGAAACCTTATTCCAATGCTTTTTGTTGAAATGAGGTGCACCGATGATCCCATTGTATTTGTCGCGCAACTCAATGGCATAATCCGGTTCGCATTTTAGGCAAATGGAATCGGGAGTATTAAGACTGACCAGTGCAAACATACGGTCGACTACCTTAAACACTAAAGTCGTATCATCGAAAGGGAAGGATTCGTTGCTTGCGACTTTCTTCAAGCAATATTCACGGACTTCTTCTATATTCATGGCTATTTCTGTTTACCAGAGTGGCGGAAAGAATGCATCCTTCAGGTGTGTGATGTGGAAGGGAGGCGTACTTCCTGTTACGGAAATAATATCGAATCGGACAGGGAAATCTATCGCATATTTCTTCAGATAAGCATCTGTCGCACGTACGATGTGTCTGATTTTTACGTTGTCGACAGCTTCTTCTGGAGTGCCAAACAGCTCATTCCGCCGGGTCTTGACCTCCACAATGATGAGCGTCTCCTCCTTTTGGGCAATTACGTCCAGTTCCAGTTTCCTCCAATGCCAATTCCGATGAAGGATAGTGTATCCCTGTGTAATCAGGTAATTGCAAGCAGCATCTTCACCTTCTTTTCCTAAATCGTTGTGCTCTGCCATTCTCTTTTTTTGCAAAAATACAGATAAAAGCCTGAATACGTACAGAAGGACACAAAAAACATCCGCTAAATTCTTTTAAATCGACTTCTTTTCTATACTTTTGTATCAGTTATGTTGAATCAAGGGAAAAAACGTAAGAAAGTGCCTCCAACCACTCCTCCTCGCAAATCACGGATGGTGTGCTTGATGAGTGAAGAAGAACTGCGAATCGTTGATCGTTATTTGGAAAAATATCAAATAACGAACAAAGCTCGTTGGCTTCGTGAGACGATTTTGGCACATATTTATGAGAATATGGGGGAGGATTATCCTACTTTATTCAATGAACACGAAATGCGAAGGTAATAAAAAGAGAATGGCAGATGATAAGTTCTATATGAAACAGGCCCTTCTGGAAGCGGAAAAGGCTTCGGAAAGAGAAGAAGTTCCTGTAGGTGCGGTGATTGTATGCAATGACCGTATCATTGCACGTGCTCATAACTTGACAGAAACCTTGACCGATGTAACTGCACATGCTGAAATGCAAGCCATTACAGCTGCTGCTAATTACCTGGGAGCAAAATATCTGACCGATTGCACTCTTTATGTGACGGTGGAACCTTGTGTAATGTGTTCCGGAGCGATAGCATGGGCACAGTTGGGTAAATTGGTTATCGGTGCTCCGGATGAGAAAAGGGGCTATCAGCGGTTTGCCCCACAGGCCTTGCATCCCAAGACAGTGGTCGTCAATGGAGTGCTGACGGAAGAATGTGCCGCGTTGATGAAAGCTTTTTTCAAGAGCAAGCGTTGAGGGAATGTTTCACTTGAATGCGGAATGGAAGCAATGATTTCCCGATAGGAAATATGAATGATATACGAAAGAGGCGTTACATGGAAGTTTTGATTCATGTAACGCCTCTTTCGTATGTTGAAGTTAATCCTTAATTTCTTCAAATTCTACATATTCACCTTCATTCTCTCCGAATATTTTCTTTTTGTCAGATGGTGAATGAGATGAACCGGTGGTTTGTTGATTTCTTTCTGAATAGTCTTCTTTCCTTTGATAAGTATTCTGTTGTGAATCTTGAGAGTTATTGGTCATTCGTTTTCCAATACCTAGAAATGTGTTGACAATCCTCCATAGAATTACAAATCCAATGGCAAGAATAATCAATACAAAGAAGAAGATAAAACCTAAAATATGAAACATAGTTATTGTCGTTTTTTAGTGTAAAAGATACAATAACCGTGCCACGGATATTGTATTAAGATTTTTTACGTGTGAGTAATGATAATATGATATACCAAACAATGACAGCTGCCGGTCCGCTCAATTGGAAGATAATAAGCAATGGGATGCTTACGAGCAAGAATATATAGCTGATCTTGTTATGTCCCCAAGAAAGATCTTTGAATTTGAGTGAGAACATAGGTATTTCTGCTACCAATAAAAGTGACATGATGATGACTAGTATTAGCAGGTATAATGCGTTGAACTGTTCTGTAATCAAGAACGAATGAGAACCAAGTACCAAGGATCCCCAAAATAACGCATTGGCAGGAGTCGGCATTCCAATGAATGAAGAAGTCTGACGTTCGTCTATATTGAACTTGGCCAGGCGCAAAGCCGAAAAGACGGAAATCAAGAATGCGGTATAAGGTAGAATACCTGCTATCGGTTCAAGAAAAGCAGGTGTATGAACTTCATGAAATAATGAAAAGACAATGGCAGAAGGTGCCAAGCCGAAAGTGATGTCGTCGGCCAATGAGTCCAACTCTTTACCGATGGCAGATGATACATGCAGCAGACGAGCGCTCATTCCATCAAAGAAGTCGAAGACAGCACCTAGGATGATGAAAAGCAAAGCCATCTCATAGTTACTTTGAAATCCCGTATAAACGGCAATGCAGCCGCAAAATAAATTACAGCTTGTAATTGTATTAGGTATACTGCGAGTGATAACGTTTGCCATAATCCGTCTCCTTCTTATTTAAGTTTTGCAATAATTGTTTCGTTTCCTGTAGTCTTCTGACCCATTTTGACGCATACTTCAGAGCCTAAAGGCAAATAAACGTCAACGCGTGAACCGAATTTGATGAATCCCATGTGCTCATCAATGAAACATTCTTCACCGGCTTCGGCATAAGTGACGATTCTTCTGGCTACGGCTCCGGCAATTTGACGAGCCATTACCGTTTGGCCGTCTGGCGTATCGATGACAACGGTAGAACGTTCGTTTTCTGTACTGGCTTTAGGTAACCAAGCTTTCATGAAACGGCCGTTATGGTGAGCAACGTATTTAACGACTCCTTCTACTGGATACCAGTTGGCATGTACGTTTGTGATGCTCATGAAAATGGAAATCATCAGACGACGATCGTGAAAATATTCATTCTCTTCCACTTCTTCAATGACTACGATTTTTCCATCGGCTGGAGCTACTACCGTTTTCTCTGTATCTCCTTTAAATCGACGAATCGGACATTGGAAGAAATTTACCATCAGTGCATATAAAATAACGCTGATGAATCCTACAATGTAAAAAGGAATTTTAGTCTCGAATCCATAATATAGACCGACGTTCAAGGCCAATAAGATGAAGGAGGCTGTGATGAGTATATGTGTACCTTCGTGGTGAAGACGAATTTTCTTTAATTTCTTAATTTTATTCAATTTAGGCATATTAATCTGTATAAATTACCTTGCAAAAATAAGTGTAATTTAACAACTCTGCAAGTAAAAAAAGGTAAAAAGCGTTTTTATTTATATCTTTAAGAGAGTATTTTCTTTTTTTTACTGTAATTTTGAAGAAAGACGGTTCAAAGGTTTTTTAGTCAGGAAGGGGGCAATGTGAATTTCTCTAGTTGTTTGAATTGGTTGTTAAAGGTGTTAGAATAAAAGGCTCTTTTTCATCTTGTTAAGTAAAAAAAGAGCCTTTATGTATCTTTGCTTGAGAATATCAGTCTGTTAGATTGACAGTTCGTTCAAAACATTTACGAGTTCCGGATCAATCGGCTTGTCGTTTTTGATGGCTTTGTTGAATGGTACGTATACGATTTTATCATCATCGATACCAATCATGATGTTGCGCTGTCCTTCCATCAAGGCTTCAATACTGGCTACACCCATACGGCTGGCAATGATACGGTCGTGTGCTGTAGGACGTCCACCGCGCTGTAAGTGTCCAAGGATAGTGACGCGGACATCGTATTGAGGGTATTCATTCTTTACACGTTCTGCATAGTGCATAGCTCCACCGGTAATTTCACTTTCGGCTACCAATACGATAGAACTGCTCTTTGATTTGCGGAAACCGTTTTCAATGAATTGTTCCAACTGGTCCACTTCGGTGTTGAATTCTGGGATGATGGCTGCTTCTGCACCGGCTGCGATGGCTCCATTTAGAGCGAGGAAGCCGGCGTCGCGTCCCATAACTTCTACGAAGAACAGACGTTCATGTGAAGTTGCCGTATCGCGGATTTTATCCACGGCGTCAAGAATCGTATTTAAGGCTGTATCGTAACCGATAGTAGTATCGGTTCCAAATAAGTCGTTGTCGATAGTTCCAGGAAGGCCGATACATGGAACATCGTATTCCTGTGCTAACAAACGTGCACCGCTTAAAGAACCATCACCGCCGATGACAATCAATGCGTCGATGCCTTCTTTTTTCATATTTTCATAAGCTTGTTGGCGTCCTTCAGGAGTCTTGAATTCTTGGCAGCGAGCTGTCTTCAGAATCGTACCTCCTAACTGGATGATGTTACTTACGTTCTGAGTCTGGAATTCTTGAATTTCTCCAGTGACTAGACCTTTGTATCCTCTGTAGATACCTTTAACTTTGAGCCCGTTGTAGATGGCTGAACGTGTCACGGCACGGATTGCTGCATTCATACCTGGAGCATCACCTCCTGAGGTAAGGATACCTATACATTTAATGGTTGCCATAATCGAATCTTATTAGTTTATTTATAATTGTCAAATTTACTACTTTTGAAAGTAAAAAATAGAAAGTTACGGAATATATTTACACTTCTTCGTCATTAATAATGACTCTTTTGCATGCGTCCATGAGCCATTTGGGGGTAGATGTGGCACCGCATATCCCTATAGACTGTGCTTCGTTGAGCCATTCACGGTTGATTTCTTCCGGTTTGTCAATCTGGTGCGCTCTTGGATTCACTTTCTTGCATTCTTGGTAGAGAATCTTCCCGTTGGAACTTTTATGTCCGCACACAAAGAGAATTACGTTGTGCGAGGCTGCGAACTTGCGGATGTTGGGCATTCTGTTTGCTACCTGACGGCAAATCGTGTCGAAGTATTGGAAGTTGGCTTCGCTCGAAATATGTTCCTGGATATAAGAAACAATCCGTTGGAATTCTTCCAAAGACTTGGTAGTTTGCGAATAGAGACTAATGTCTTTGGTGAAGTCTAATTGGGTCGCTTCGTCGAATTTCTCAATGACGATGGCCGTTCCACGTGTCTGGCCTACAAGACCAAGTACTTCTGCATGTCCATTCTTTCCGTAGATGACGATTTGTTTCTCTCTTCCGTCGGATGGAGCATTGAATTCTTGCTTGATTCGTTTTTGCAGGCGTAGCACCACCGGACAGGTGGCGTCGATGATTTCAATCCCGTTCTCTTCCGCTAACTGGTAGGTCTCGGGTGGCTCTCCATGAGCACGCAACAGCACTTTTACGTTTCTGAGACGTGCAAATTCTTCGTGGTTGATTGTGATGAGGCCCAGTTTCTTCAGTCGCTCGCATTCCTGGTCGTTGTGGACAATGTCCCCCAAGCAATAGAGTGGGGTACCCTTAGCCAATTCTTCTTCGGCTTTATGAATTGCCGTAGTCACGCCGAAACAGAATCCTGATCCTTCGTCTATTTCTATATTATGCATGAGTCGCTTTTTCGAATTCATTTTGCAGCCATTCTTTTTGTTGTGCTATTGTAAGGTGGCTGTTGTCCAAGAGAATAGCATCGTCAGCTTTTCGGAGCGGGCTGACTTCGCGGCTCTGGTCAATACGGTCTCTTTCTTCTACGTTGTGCAGAATTTCTTCGAAAGAGGCTTCTTGGCCTTTTGCCTTAAGTTCCTCATAGCGGCGCTGGGCACGGATGGAGGCGGAAGCGGTGACGAATATTTTCAATTCGGCGTTTGGGAAAACAGCAGTTCCTATGTCTCGACCGTCCATTACGATTCCTTTTTCTTTACCCATTGCCTGCTGTTGTTCAACCAAGGCTTTGCGGACAAAGCTGAGAGCAGCGACAGGGCTTACTCGGCTGGAAACCTCTAAAGTACGTATCTTGTCTTCTACATTGATTCCGTTAAGGTAAGTCATCGGACGTTGAGTCTCTGGATTCAGCTGGAAAGTGATGTGGATATCCTGCATCTTTTCCTTCAATCCTTCTTCGTTAATCTGGCCGTTTGAAGCAAATAGACCGCTTTCTATGCAATAAAGGGTTACGGCACGATACATTGCCCCGCTGTCAATATAAATGTAGCCAATTTCTTTGGCCAGGTCTTTAGCCATCGTGCTTTTTCCACAAGATGAAAAGCCGTCAATTGCTATGATAATCTTTTTCATATATACCTTATTAAATATAATGTGACTTATCTTTCTAATTCGTTTCAAAGATAGGTAAAACTTTTCGGGCTGAGTAACACTATCGTAAAATGTTTTATTTTTACATATTTTTAAGGGTAAAGTGTTGCTGTTTAAAAGATTTGTACTACATTTGCAGGACTGAGAATTATTAACCAATTAAATTTTTTTTATGGAAATAAAAAAATCCCCAAAGGCGGATCTTGAAGGCAACAAGCTTACATGGATCCTGATTGGTTACGTGCTTATATTGGCAGCAGTTTTTGTTGCGTTCGAATGGACAGACCGCGACAAGAAGGTGACTACCGATACTGGTATCGTAGAACCGATCTTTGAAGAAGAAATGATTCCTATTACTGAACAGGAAGAACCAAAGCAAGCTCCTCCTCCCCCAGAAGCTCCGAAGGTAGAAGAAGTTTTGCAGATTGCAGACAACGAAGCTAACGTAGAAGAAACTACTATCAAGTCAAGTGAATCTGATGACGAGGCTGTAGAAATCAAATACGTAGAACCAGTTGTTGAAGAAGAAGAACCAGTTGAAGAAGAAATCTTCCAGGTTGTAGAAAACATGCCTGAATTCCCTGGTGGTATGGGTGCTTTGATGAAATTCTTGGGTAAGAACATCAAATATCCTACAATCGCTCAGGAAAACGGTGTACAGGGACGTGTAATCGTTCAGTTCGTTGTGAACAAAGACGGTTCAATCGTTGACCCGGTTGTTGTACGTTCAGTAGACCCTTACTTGGATAAAGAAGCTCTTCGCGTGGTTAAGGCTATGCCTAAGTGGAAACCAGGTATGCAGCGTGGTAAAACAGTACGTGTAAAATATACAGTGCCTGTAACATTCAAGTTGCAGTAATCACGAATATAGTACTACAAGGGCTGCTCCATAACGGGGCAGCCCTTTTCATAACCTTTAAAAACTAAAAATCATGACTCAGCAGAAAAGTGATGAATTGGTAAAGCTGGTGAATGCTTACCTTGAACAGCTTTCTTATGTGAGAGAACCGAAAGGATTGTACGCTCCCATTGAATATGTGTTGGGATTAGGTGGAAAACGTTTGCGTCCAGTTTTGATGCTGTTGACCTATAACTTGTTTCATGAAAAGGTAGCTCAAATCCTACCTCAGGCTATCGGACTGGAAACTTACCATAATTTTACACTTCTTCATGATGATGTGATGGATCGTGCCGATATGCGTAGAGGAAAACCTACCGTGCATGTGAAGTGGAACGATAATGCAGCTATTTTGTCTGGTGACGCAATGGTGTCTTTGGCTTTTCAGCTTATGCTGAAGGATTGTCCAAGTGAATGCCTGCCTTCTGTAATGGAAGCTTTTACTCGTGCTACCTTGGAAGTGTGCGAGGGACAGCAATGGGATTTGGAGTTTGAACACCGTTTTGATGTGACCGTAGACGAATACATCGAAATGATTCGCTTGAAAACATCTGCTTTGCTGGCAGCTCCGTTTGAAATAGGTGCTCATCTGGCTGGCGCTTCTAAAGAAGATGTGAAGAACCTTTATGAATTTGGCCAGAAATTGGGATTGGCTTTCCAGCTGCAGGATGACTATTTGGATGTATATGGCGACCCGGCTGTATTCGGCAAGAAGATTGGCGGCGACATTTGCTGCAGCAAAAAAACTTATATGTTGATCACTGCACTGGAACGTGCACAAGGAGAAACGAAGAAAGAATTGGAACGTTGGATTGCTGCGGAGCAGTTCGACAAAGAAGAAAAGATAGCCGCTGTAACAGCTATATATAATAAGGAGGGAATAGCCGAAGCTTGTCAAGAACAAATCAACCGTTACTATGATGAAGGCTTGCAGTATTTGGAAAAAGTTTCTGTAGATGCTTCCCTTAAAGAAAATCTGAAACAGTATGTCGGCAAATTGATGAATCGTAAATTATAATAAGGTGTCTTATGGTACAGCTGATAGATACACACACTCATTTGTTTGCAGAGGAATTTGAGGAAGACCGTGATTTGGCTGTGATTCGTGCGGTGGAAGCCGGTGTCACACGTCTGTTTATGCCGAATATAGACGAGACGAGTGTAGATGCTTTATTGTCTCTTTGTGAATCTCATAAGGAATGTTATCCTTTGATCGGATTCCATCCTACTTCGGTAGATGCTGATTGGAAGGAGCGTTTGGCTAAGGTAGAAAAAGTCTTTTGTTCTGGGCGTCGTTTCTATGGAATCGGTGAGGTGGGTCTCGACTTGTATTGGGATGCCACTTTTAGAAAGGAGCAGATGCATGTGCTGGATATTCAAATTGGTTGGGCACTGGAAGCTGATTTGCCGTTGATTATACATTGCCGTAATGCTCAAGATGACCTGATGCAAGTGATGGAACCTTACCATAATACATCCCTTCGAGGCATTTTCCATAGTTTCAGTGGTACAGAGGAAGAGGCGGCAGAACTCCTTGCATACAAGAATTTCATGTTGGGAGTGAACGGTATTGTCACATTCAAGAAAAGCACCTTGGGGGATGTTCTTAAAAGTACAGTCCCTTTGGAACGTGTGGTCTTGGAAACCGATTCACCTTATTTGGCTCCAGTTCCGCATCGTGGACGAAGGAATGAAAGTGCCTATTTATGCGATACGGCCATGAAACTTTGTTCGATTTACAGCGTTGATATGGAAACGATGGCTGTGAAAACAACCGGAAATGCCCTGAAAGTTTTCGATAATGCAACAGGAAGATTATAATTTTTATTAATTTTGGCATGTATTTAAAACTTTTGTGGTCTCGATGCTGTGTAAGAAGAAAAAAAAGAATACATTTGTGACTGAAATCACTTGTGGTTTGCTTTTTTATTTGTAATTTGCATTCGATTTCAGAAATGAGGGCCATTTGAGCCCACTAGGAGAGGTGCTCGAGTGGTTGAAGAGGCACGCCTGGAAAGCGTGTATACGCCAAAAGTGTATCACGGGTTCGAATCCCGTTCTCTCCGCTAAAAGAATAACAAGAAAAAACAATTTATAACTATTAATTAATTAATCTTAAAAAATTAGACACACAATGAAAAAGTTATTTGCAATTCTTGCAGTGATGGGAGTTTTCTCGTTAGGAATGACTCAGACAGTTATGGCTCAGGATGCTGCTCCTGCAGAAGTTACTACTGAAGCAGTTGTTGAAGAAGGCAGTATGCACAAAGAACTTAAAACTAAGTTTATCGAAGGTGACGCTAGCTTCATGTCATTGGTAGCAATCGCTTTGGTTCTTGGTTTGGCTTTCTGTATCGAACGTATTATTTACTTAAGCCTTGCTGAAGTTGACGCTAAAAAATTGATGGCTAAACTTGAAGCTGCATTGGAAAAAGGTGATGTAGAAGGTGCAAAAACTATCTGTCGTAACACTCGTGGTCCTGTCGCTTCTATCTGCTACCAGGGTTTGATGAGAGTAGACGAAGGTTTGGATGTTGTTGAACGTTCTGTAGTTTCTTACGGTGGTGTTCAGGCAGGTTACCTTGAAAAAGGATGCTCTTGGATTACATTGTTCATCGCTATGGCTCCATCTCTTGGTTTCTTGGGTACTGTAATTGGTATGGTTATGGCATTTGATAAAATCCAGCAGGCAGGTGATATCTCTCCGACAGTTGTTGCTGGTGGTATGAAAGTTGCGTTGATCACTACTATCTTCGGTTTGGTTGTTGCATTGATCCTTCAGGTATTCTACAACTACATCCTTTCAAAAATCGAAGCTATCACAAGCCAGATGGAAGATTCTTCTATCACATTGCTTGATATGATCATGAAGTACAACTTGAAATACAAAAAATAATTAAGAAAATGGCTAAAATATCATATAAAATGTCATACTACGTATTCTATGTCTGCGTAGCACTTATCTTAGTGGTATTAGGCATGTTTTACGGAGTAGGCTATAACAATCCTGTAGGTGAATACAATGAACCTGCACATACAGAAACATTGATTTACTTGATGTATGGTATGCTTGCAGTTTCTATCATCATGACTGTTTTAGGAGGTCTTGTTAAGTTCTTTGGTGCATTGAAGGATAATCCTACAAGTGCAATCAAATCTTTAGTAGGCGTCTTGTTACTAGTAGTTTTGCTTGTCGTTACTTACAATATTGGTTCTGCAGAACCTGTATTGATGGCTGACGGTAACACATACTCAGATGTTACAATGCTTAAAGTTTCTGATATGTTGATCTTCTCAACTTATATCTTGCTTGGCATTGCTTCTGTTGGTACATTAATCAACCTTTCAGGTATCTTTAAAAGATAATATTTCATTGAAGTTTAATAATTAAAAGTAAGAAAAATGGCAAGAAAAAAAAGAGGCGTACCCGGTATTAACTCAAGCTCAACAGCCGATATCGCTTTCATGTTGCTTATCTTCTTCCTTATTACAACATCAATGGATACTGACCGTGGTTTGGCGAGACGTTTGCCGCCTCCCCCAGAAAACGATCAGCGTGAAAAGAGTGATATTATTGTAAAGGAACGAAATGTTCTCCAGGTCCGTGTCAATAAGAATGACGAATTGATGGTAGGTGGAGAATTTTTGGATATCAAGCAATTAAGAGCTAAAGCAAAAGAATTCATAGCTAACCCAAATAATGATGAAAACTTGCCAGAAAAGCATGCTAAAAACTTGCCTTTCTTTGGTAATGTCATGATTACTGAAAAACACGTTATTTCTGTACAGAATGACGTTGGTACAAGTTATGATGCTTATATTCAGATTCAGAACGAATTGGTAGCCGCTTACAACGAATTGCGTAATGAACTTGCTCAGTCTCAGTTCGGTAAGGCTTTGGCTGATTGTTCTGAAGAAGAAAAGCAGGCTGTGATAGATTACTATCCACAGAAAATTTCTGAAGCTGAACCTAAAAAATATGGAGGAAAATAATAATGGGAAAATTTAATAAGAGCGGTAAACGTGGCATGCCGGAGTTGAATACTTCATCTTTGCCTGACCTTATCTTTACCATGTTGTTCTTCTTCATGATTACAACAACTATGCGTGAAGTATCTTTGAAGGTTCAGTTCAAAGTTCCAGCTGCAACAGAATTGGAAAAACTTGAAAAGAAGTCTTTGGTTTCTTTCATCTACATCGGTAAACCGATGCCTGAGTACCAAAAAAAGATGGGTACTACTGACCGTATCCAGTTGAACGATAAGTTTGCTGAATCTAACGAAGTACAGGACTACATCTATCAGGAACGTGAAAACATGAAAGAAGAGGACAAACCTTATATGCAGGTTTCTATGAAAGTAGATGCTCAGACAAAAATGGGTATTGTTCAGGAAGTAAAACAAGCACTTCGTCAAGCATATGCTTTGAAAATTAACTATTCTGCAACCATTCGTCAGTAATAGTTCAATTTATAATCTAAAAAAAGAGTTGCTCAATGAGCAACTCTTTTTTTATCTTCTTATGCTTGCGTATCGCAGATCAACGCATGCTTGATGTGTTAGAGACAGGTACTGTAAACTTCTTTATATAATGTCTTTACGATTCTTTCAAAGTCATCGTCCAAAGTGTCCACTCCATAATACATGATTTTAAGAGGAACACATACACCGTCCGGTCTGTAGGCCGGTTGAATATAATTCCTGTCACAAAGCTTGAATCCGTTTCTGCTGTAGAATCCGACACGGCGTGTAGTAAGTTCATCTTCCGGTTCCTCTACCTCAAGAACGATCACTCCAGGCAAGATTTCCTTCACTGCAGACATGATTTTACTGCCATATCCTTGATTCCTTACCAGGGGAGAGGTTGCTAGATGTTCCACGTAATGAAAGTCTCCGAACGTCCAAGTTGTGACGACTCCCACCTGAATCGTTTCACCATTTACTTCATCTGTTATCAGGTGCGTTGTAAATAAAGGATTGTGGTCTGTATTGCTTCTTTGCATTTCGTCATCCCGTCGTTCTTCTTTAGGAAATGAGGCATTAAGCAAGTTCTCTACAAAGGAATATCCTTCATCTTTGGTTGTAATTTTTGTCAGTTTCAGCATATTTAATCGTTTTATGAGTGATGCTCAGTAAATAAATAGTTGAGTGGATTTCGAGGATGAATCATCAGCTCGTACTTCTTACTTTTATGAAAATGATTGAATTTTGTCCGAATAAGCCCCAAATCTCCAGAGGAGGGAAAACAATTACCTGTGGAAATTTGTTCATAAATAGTAAAATATAATAGCAAAGATATAAAATTATCTTTATAGAAAAACGAATTTGTTATTTCTGTGGCTAATTATACAAGATTAGATGTATCTTTGCAGGAATTTTAAAAGAATAAAATGGGACATCATCAATTAGATAGTTTAGATGAACAGATTCTGCAATTGATAGCAGATAATGCACGCATTCCTTTTTTGGAAGTAGCACGTGCTTGTAATGTTTCGGGTGCTGCAATACATCAACGTATTCAGAAATTATCGAATTTGGGAATCATCAAAGGTTCCGAATTCGTCATTGATCCTGAAAAGGTGGGTTATGAAACCTGTGCCTACATTGGCCTTTATTTAAAGGATCCATCCCTCTTTGATTCTGTTACTGAATCATTGAAGAAAATACCAGAGGTAGTAGAATGTCATTTTACTACAGGTCAGTATGACATGTTTATTAAAATCTATGCAAAGAATAATCATCATTTGCTGAACATTATCCATGACAAGCTTCAGCCGTTAGGATTGTCTCGTTCTGAAACGATTATTTCTTTCCATGAAGCCATCAGACGCCAACTCCCTATTGAGGACTTGGCGAATGAAGAATAACAGATGGCTTGAATCAGTGTTTGATTCGTTCATAATTTACAAGATTATAGGAGTAGAGATGCTTTTCATCTGTGGAATGGCATTCTCTACTTTTTTCTTGCCATTCATCTGGCGTGATGTTTGGGAAGAATACATCGGCAGGCTTTTCGGCATCCTCTACTTCAGTGATATAAAGTCGGTCGGCTACTTTCAGCGCTTCAGCATACAAGCTGGCTCCACCGATAATGAACACTTCCTCTTCCTCTTTGCATGCTGCTAAAGCTTCTGCCAGGGAATGGAAAGTCTCTGTTCCTGGGAACTCCATGTTTTGGCTTGTCAGTACGATATTTCTACGATTTGGAAGAGCACCTTTAGGAAGTGATTCAAATGTCTTTCTGCCCATGATAATCGTGTGACCGGTAGTAAGTGCCTTAAAGCGTTTCAAGTCATTGGGGAGCCAATAAAGTAATTCGTTATGGAAACCGATTCCATTATTTTTGTTGATTGCTACGATGATTGAGAGCATTGCGATAAAATATTATGTGTGATGAATAAGTTACTTTGTTCCTAAATCAGCAAAAGGTGAGTTTCCCCACCTTCTGATTCATTTGATAAAACCGGACTGACCGGCATTTGCAGATTCCTACCTTTTTGCGTAGGGTTGAAAAAGATCTTATACAGAAACCTTTCCTGCTATATGCGGCCAAGGGTTATAGTTCTCTAATTCGAAATCTTCGTATTTGAAGTCAAAAATATCCTTAATGTCGGGATTGAGCTTCATGGTTGGCAATGGACGAGGTTCACGGGTCAATTGCAGGTCAACTTGTTCCAGATGATTCTTGTAGATGTGAGCGTCTCCTAAAGTATGGATGAAATCGCCGGCTTTCAAACCGGTAACTTGAGCCATCATTTGGAGCAGCAAAGCATAAGAAGCGATGTTGAATGGAACTCCTAAGAAAGAGTCGGCACTACGTTGGTACATTTGCAGGCTCAGACGACCGTTGGCTACATAGAACTGGAAGAACATGTGGCATGGAGGAAGATTCATATTCTGCAGGTCAGCAACATTCCACGCATTGACAATGATTCTTCGTGAATCAGGGTTGTGTTTGATGTCATTGATCGCTTCTGTAATCTGGTCGATGAATTTTCCGTCGTAGGTAGGCCAAGAACGCCATTGATAACCGTAAATGTGTCCTAAATTGCCATCGGCATCTGCCCATTCATTCCAGATTCTTACTCCATTATCCTGTAGATACTTGACATTGGTATCTCCTTTCAAGAACCAAAGCAATTCATAGATGATTGATTTTAAATGAAGTTTCTTGGTAGTGACCAAGGGAAATCCGTCCTCCAGGTTGAATCGCATCTGATGTCCGAAAACGCTGATGGTTCCCGTTCCGGTGCGGTCTTCCTTTTCTACCCCTTCTGTACGGATACGATGTAATAAGTCTAAATATTGTTTCATAAATTCAATTGTTGCTATTAAAAAGCGGAGCATTTATTCTACTCCGCATTCGTTCCGCAAAGGTACAGCTTTTTATCCTATTATTTATATAGGTTTGATTCAGAATCCTTATCCGAATATGGGTTGGATTGCCTGTGCCATGTCGGCAAGCATTCCATGATGGTTATTCTGCCTTGACCTTGCCGTTTACCTTTTCTACAATCAATTCTTTTAATTCTGATGGCGTCATATTGAATTTGGCGTCAATGTACTTGTTCAGTGCCGTTTGTGAAGAAAATCCAAATTCGTAGGCAATTTCTTTCAGTGTCATGTCCTGTAAGGCAAACAACTTCTTGATTTCCAGACTCAACTTATCGTGAATCAGGTTAAGAGGAGAGGTCCCGCTGTATTGCTGGCAAAGCGAGGTCAGTTTCTTTTGCGAAATGCCTATCTGGTTGCTGTAGAAAGGAATCTTTCGTTCGGTCTTATAATGTTTGTCAACAAGTTCTCTGAAAAGAATGTAATATTGCAGGTCTTTGTCCGATGTTGAAGTCAGATTTTCTACAGGGGAAAAATCAATCAATTTAAGCAGTGCGATTTTTACCATGAATTTGATTTGCATCTTTTTGATAGGTGAAATCTCTTCATAAAGTGCTAACATATCTTTGTACAGACTTGTCAGTTCCTCAAATTTATCTTCATGTCCTTTGAAGGATAGATTGTTGATTTTCTTATGCAAGTCGATGTTGTATTCTTTCAAGTCGTTAGCCAATACGGCAGAACAAAAGATTGTTTCATCAAAGAGAATGTATTTCCCCTCAGCATCGTCCGAAAATTCCAGCTGGTGAATCTGGTTCGGGAAAATCACCGATGCAGCCGGAGCTTCCATCTGGTAGGTCTCAAAATCGATGGTATGAACAGCACTTCCTTTTTCTAATAAAAGAATTTGATAGAAATCATGTCTATGAAAACCTGTGGGGTGGATATTGTTAGGAAGATCAGAAAAGGCGAAGTTGATGCATTTTCTTTTTGATTCATACTCTGAAAATAAGATAATAGGTATTTTCATTGGCTTGTTTTATATCTGCGGACTTCGCTGCTTCCGGGGTTGGGGCAGATCGTCCTTTACGTTAATAAAGAAGTTGTTGTATTAGTTAGTAAATGTATGCTTGTTTTCTGGCGTTCGTGCCAATAAATTGGTGTATAAAACTAACGCAATACTCGTAAAAAAAGTTGAATTAAACAAGGGAATAAATAAAATATTAGCCGTATTTCTGCTCATTTAATATTCTTTCCTGATAATTTTAGGATTTCAAGAAAAACTTTTATATTTGTCAAAATATTACTATGAATAGATCGATTTGAGACAAGCTGCTTTTAAACTGTTTCTGCATGCAAAAGCGGTATACACATGTATAGGGGAATTCTTTGAAACTCCATTTATTTGATGTACACAAACCGTAGGAATGTATCTTTTCACAGAAAAGCCTATCTTGTCATTTCATTCATAGCATTTGGATATGGGCTCGTTAGAGTATATCCTTTCAGTGAACGATATTTCGTTTTTTTTATAAAGGTTAGGTTAGGGGTTTGTTTGAAGTGGATTTCAAGCAGACCCCAAGTTTTTTCTGTCAGCCCTTTGGCTGTGGGGAGAACTCAGGTGGATTTGTTCGCTGGGTTACTTTCCCTTTTCCTATTTTATTTTTATTTTTGTGCGATAAACAAGAAAATCAATTATGAATTTACCTGCAGCGTTTGTAACACGTACACAAAACTTGATGGGGGAAGCGGCTTGCAAGGCTTTATGTGAGTCTTTGCAGCACGATACTCCGATTAGTATCCGATTGAATAAAAGTAAGGTGAGCGGATTACCTCATGGTATTCGTCCTATTCCCTGGAGTGAAGCTGGATGTTATCTGGACAACCGGCCGACTTTTACTTTCGATCCGTTATTTCATGCAGGATGTTATTATGTTCAGGAAGCTGCTTCCATGTTTGTAGAGCAGGTCGTTCGTCAGTATGTAAAGAAACCTTCGGTAGCTCTTGATTTATGTGCGGCTCCAGGTGGAAAGTCTACCTTGATTCGTTCTTTGCTTCCAGAAGGGAGTCTGTTGATTGCAAATGAAGTGATGCGCAACCGTTCCTCGGTGTTAGCTGAAAATTTGGTGAAATGGGGGCATCCTGATGTGATAGTAACCAATAATGACCCGGCTGATTTTACTTCCTTGGAATCGCTTTTTGATTTTATCTTGACGGATGTGCCTTGTTCTGGAGAAGGTATGTTCCGAAAAGATCAGGTGGCCATTGAGGAGTGGAGTCCAGAAAATGTGGGACTCTGTTGGGAGCGTCAGCGTAGAATCCTTCGCGACATTTGGCCTTGTTTGAAACCGGGCGGTTTGCTTGTTTATAGTACCTGTACCTTCAATCGTGAAGAAAATGAAGATAATGTGGCTTGGATAGCCAAAGAACTGGGAGCGGATGTGCTGCCAGTGTCTACAGAAGAAGAATGGAACATAACCGGAAACCTGATTGGCGAATCATTTCCCGTTTATCGTTTCTTGCCTCATAAGACGGTAGGAGAAGGTTTGTTCTTGGCTCTTCTGCGAAAACATGGGGAAACTGATGAAGATGCAGACTGTGTTTGGATGAAATCGTCTGGAAAGAATGGAAAAAGTAAGAAGAACAAAGGTGCTGATCGGTCAAAAGGAGGAAATGGTCTTCCATCCGTCGCTTTCCCGAAAGAAATGAAGATGGCCTTGAATACCGGAGAGGCTGCTTACGATTTCTGGGTGGAAGAAGGTAAGGTTTGTGCTATCCGTAGTGAGTGGCATGCTTTGTATGATTGGGTGAAGCCACACCTCAGAATATTGCATGCGGGCGTTGTTTTAGCCGAACAGAAAGGTAAGGATTGGCAGCCCCACCATTCTTTGGCCATGAGCACTTTATTGAATCATTCCTTTTTCCCGGAAGCGGAACTGTCGTATGAACAGGCTGTGGCTTATCTCCGTAAAGAAGCGGTAACCCTCGATGCCGGAGTACCGAGGGGGTATGTTCTGCTGACGTTCGGTGGAAAAGCTTTGGGATTTGCCAAAAACATTGGAAATCGGGCCAATAACTTGTATCCACAAGAATGGCGTATTCGTAGTGGCTATCTGCCCGAAACGGTTAGAATGGTTTTCTGAATTTACAACCGTTTTTCCATTCCGAACAGCCGTAAGCCGTTTTCCCTTTGATGACGGTGCCTTTCCCGCAGATCGGACATGTCATTCCTACAATGGCATCTCCTTCGGGCAGGGAAGGAGCGGCAGCTTTGGTGGCTTTGGGCTTGACAACTTTAGGCTTGGGTGCCGTGTCTTTTTTCTTGCTGGCACGTTTGGCTGGAGCCTTTGGCTCGTCGGTGGTAACACTCACGTGGCGGTTGGAATTGTCACGCAGCACACTGTATACAATATCAGTAACCATCTGTTTCAATTCATTCAAGAAAGTGGCCGCATCGTAGCTCTTTCGTTCTATCTCACGTAATTTCTTTTCCCAGATACCGGTTAATTCTGCTGATTTCAGCAGTTCTTCGTGAATCAGCTGAATCAACTCAATTCCCGTTGGGGTTGCGATTAAGTTTTTCCGTTCTTTCTTGATATAATGTCGCTTGAAAAGGGTCTCGATGATGGCCGCACGGGTAGAAGGACGGCCGATTCCATTCTCTTTCAGTGCGTCTCGCAATTCATCGTTGTCAACCAACTTTCCGGCTGTTTCCATGGCACGAAGTAACGTTGCTTCGGTGTAAGGCCGTGGCGGTTGGGTCCATTTCTCATACAGTGACGGTTCATGAGGACCGCTTTCTCCTTTTACAAAGGCAGGGAGAGCGTTGGAATCTTCATTGTCTTTATTCTCTTCTTGCGGTTCTTTGGAAAAGATGACACGCCATCCTGGCTCCAGAATCTGCTTTCCGGTCGCTTTGAATTCAATTCCATCGGCTTCACCGATGACGGTCGTCGTTGCGAACTTGCAGTCAGGGTAGAATACAGCAATGAACCGGCGGGCTATCAAGTCGAACACACGCTTTTCCATATCTGTCAGTTCTCTGGGAACTACTCCTGTAGGAATGATGGCATGGTGGTCGGTTACCTTTGAATTATCAAAAACCTTCTTTGACTTGATTAAGGTTTTTCCTCCCAAAGGTGCTGTTAAGGGAGCATAAGGTCTCAGTCCGGCTAATCCTGTAAGGATTTTCGGACATTTCGGATAAATATCATCGCTCAAGAAAGTCGTGTCTACACGCGGATAGGTGGTCACTTTCTTTTCATACAGTGATTGAATCAACTGTAAGGTCATATCCGCAGAATAGCTGAATTTCTTGTTGCATTCTACTTGTAAAGAGGTAAGGTCAAACAAGCGTGGTGGAGCCTCCGTTCCTTTCTTTTTACTTACTTCTGTTACTTGAAAAGGAACTTCTTTGATGCGTTCCAGCAGTTCCTGACCTGTACGTTCATCTGTAATGGCCGGAATACCACGGTTGACTTCTTCGCGGACTGAATTGGTCTTGGCCTGTGGATTTTCTTTGGCTTTGGCTTCTTCTTCCGCTAATTCTTCATCACTTTTTCGTATGATGGCAGAAAATGTTGTGTCACGATATAATGTTTTCAGTTCCCAATATTGTTTGGGGACGAAATGTTCGATTTCCTGCTGGCGGTTGACAATCAAGGCGAGAGTCGGCGTCTGTACTCGTCCGATGGAAAGAACTTGACGGTTCTGACCATATTTCAACGTGTAAAGACGGGTTGCATTCATCCCAAGCGTCCAGTCCCCGATGGCACGGCTCAGTCCGGCTTCATACAAAGATTGGAATTCCGATTGGTCTTTCAAGTTGTTCAGTCCTTCACGGATTGCCTCTTCTGTCAGTGATGAAATCCACAGGCGTTTTACCGGACATTTTGCACCGGCTTTCTGCATCACCCATCGCTGGATCAGTTCTCCCTCCTGGCCGGCATCTCCGCAGTTGATGATGAGATCTGCCTTTTGCATCAGTCCCTCAATGACATGAAACTGGCGCTCGATACCTTCATCATGAATGAGCTTGATACCGAAGCGGGGAGGAATCATCGGCAAGCTGCCCAATGACCAGGATTTCCAGGAAGGGGTATATTCATGGGGTTCTTTGAGGGTACAGAGATGCCCGAATGTCCAGGTCACCTGGTATCCGTTTCCTTCCAAATATCCGTTTTTTTTAGTATGTGCTCCTAAAATATCAGCTATGTCACGTGCCACACTGGGCTTTTCGGCGATGCAAACTATCATGTTTAAATTCTTTAGTGATGCAAAGGTACGAAAAAACTCGATTCTTTTTCTATCGTTGGCGATTCCGGTAAAAAGATAATCCCGGTAGGAGGTACCTTCAATATAGAGGCTTGGCATATAGATGCCACGTATGAAAATGAGAAATTTTATTGAGGAAAATCTCTGCCACGAGATGCTCCGAATCAATCAATCCCTGCCATAAAGTTTTGATTTTTGCTAAATTAAGTGAAAAGGAAAGTCCCTTGATGGTGAAAATTCCATATTCTTCTTATCTTGGCAAAGATTTTGTACTGTATATTATATAATTTAAGATAGAAAAATAATTTTATGATTTGGATTGTATTTATAGGCATCGCCATTATCAGTTATATGGTGCAGGCCAGTTTGAAAAGTAAGTTTGAAAAGTATTCCAAGCTTCCTCTTACCAATGGGATGACTGGACGTGATGTGGCAGAGAAGATGTTGCGTGACAATGGAATTTATGATGTGAGAGTAATCAGTACAGCAGGAATGCTTACAGACCACTATAATCCTACCAGCAAAACGGTCAATTTAAGTGAAGGTGTATATGGTTCGTGCAGTGTGGCTGCCGCAGCGGTTGCCGCTCACGAATGTGGTCATGCCGTGCAGCATGCCCGTGCTTATGCTCCCCTTCAGCTGCGTTCTGCTTTGGTGCCGGTGGTTCAGTTTTCTTCCTCTATTGTCTCTTGGGTACTCTTGGGAGGAATTCTGATGCTTCAGTCCTTTCCTCAGCTCCTGCTGATTGGTATCTGTTTGTTTGCTACGACTACTTTGTTCAGTCTCATAACACTTCCTGTCGAGATTGATGCTAGCCGTCGTGCATTGGTTTGGTTGAGCAGTGCGGGAATCACGAATTCGTATAACCACAATCAAGCGAAAGATGCGTTGAAATCGGCTGCTTATACGTATGTAGTGGCTGCGTTGAGCTCATTGGCAACGTTGATTTATTATGTAATGATTTATATGAATCGTCGCGACTAATCGTTTCGTTTTAAATAGGCATTTGGAAAGGGGTGCAACTTAATTATTGAGTTGTACCCCTTTCTTTTGGTGGGCGGATGGTCTTTGTGTGAAGTGAAGGTTTGGTGAAATCTATAGCTTCAAATTTCCCTTTTCAACGAAAAAAATGTATCTTTGTGCCTCAAAAACAAAATCATAAGAGATATGGCAACAAAACCGGGAATTCCAAAAGGAACTAGAGACTTTTCGCCCGTTGAGATGGCGAAACGCAATTATATATTCGATACCATCCGCGAAGTTTTCCATTTGTATGGTTTCCAGCAAATAGAAACTCCTTCTATGGAGAATCTTTCTACCTTAATGGGTAAATATGGAGATGAAGGCGACAAGCTTTTGTTCAAGATTCAGAACTCAGGAGACTATTTTTCGGGTTTGACCGATGAAGAATTGTTGAGCCGTAATGCAGCTAAATTAGCTTCTAAATTCTGCGAAAAGGGCTTGCGTTATGATTTGACTGTTCCTTTTGCACGTTACGTTGTGATGCATCGTGATGAAATATCATTCCCGTTCAAACGATTCCAGATTCAGCCGGTGTGGAGAGCAGACCGCCCTCAAAAAGGTCGTTATCGCGAGTTTTATCAGTGCGATGCCGATGTAGTGGGAAGTAATTCACTGCTCAATGAAGTAGAGTTGGTTCAGATGATTGATACCGTTTTCCAGAAATTCGGCATTCGTGTATCTATTAAGATCAATAACCGCAAGATTCTTACGGGTATTGCTGAAATCATTGGTGAAGCAGATAAGATTGTTGATATTACCGTAGCCATCGACAAGTTGGATAAAATCGGCTTGGAAAATGTAAACAAGGAATTGGCTTCAAAAGGCATTCCTCAGGAAGCCATAGATAAGTTGCAGCCAATTATTCTGTTGAGCGGTAGCAACGCAGAAAAATTGGAAACATTGAAGACGGTTTTGGCTGCAAGTGAAACCGGCTTGAAAGGTGTGGAAGAAAGTGAATTCATCTTGCATACAGTAGAAAGTTTGGGCGTTCAGTCGGAGGTAGAATTGGATTTGACTTTGGCTCGTGGCTTGAACTATTATACAGGTGCTATTTTTGAAGTGAAGGCGTTGGATGTACAGATTGGTAGCATCAGCGGTGGCGGTCGTTACGATAACTTGACTGGGGTGTTCGGTATGAGCGGCATGTCGGGTGTCGGTATTTCTTTTGGTGCCGACCGTATTTATGATGTGTTGAACCAGCTTGATTTGTATCCGAAAGATGCGGTGAACGGTGCACAGTTGCTTTTCGTTAACTTTGGTGACAAAGAGGCGGCTTATGTGTTGCCGATTTTGTTCCGATGCAGAAAGGCGGGCATCCGTGCTGAGATTTATCCAGATAGTGCAAAGATGAAGAAGCAGATGAGCTATGCCAATGACAAACAATTCCCTTATGTTGCCATTGTAGGTGAAAATGAAATGAATGAAGGTAAAGTAACCTTGAAAAACATGGTGACCGGTGAACAGGCTTTGCTTTCTGTTGAAGAACTGATTGTTGCTGTTCAGGCTTGATTGTTTGCCTTTTGAAATATAAGCTTGCCATACTTTAGGTGGTAAGGTCAGAGAATCCCTAAAACTGATTTTCAAAGGTTGGTTTTAGGGATTCTTGTTTTTACAGTCTTGCTGTAGACAGACCATTTGTGGGTTGGAATTTTTCTAGTTAAAAAACGTGTATTTTACCTAGAAATCGTTCATAATCGGAATAATATGGTTACCTTTGAATATTGTATTTGACAATAGAATTTAGTAAGTTGCTTTCATGGAAATGAAGTGGCGAATGTCAGGAATGAATACTAAGAAAAACATCATGAACAAAAAAAACAGCCTTTGGGCTTTTCTGTTTGCTTTCTTTTTATGTATAAGTTGTCAGTCTGAATTCACGGAAAAACAATGGAATTTGGAGACGACTCCGTCTGATTTGGAATTTACTCATTTTTCTTCAACGTGGGATGAAGGGATTCCCTTGGGAAACGCAACTTTGGGTGCATTGCTTTGGGAAAAGGATTCGGTTCTTCGCTTTTCGTTGGACCGGATTGATTTGTGGGATCTTCGTCCGACGGATAGTTTGTCGGGACCGAATTATAATTTTAATTGGATAAAGGAACACATTCGGAGTGGTAATTATCTTCCTGTACAACAGAAATTTGATCATCCGTATGAAATGTTGCCTGCTCCTTCTAAGATTCCTGGAGCTGCGATTGAATTTCCATTGAAGGACTTGGGAACTCCTGAGTCAGTGCATTTGTATCTGAAGAATGCGGTCTGTCAGGTGAAATGGAATACAGGAGTTACTTTACATACATTTGTCCACGCCGATCGTCCTGTCGGATGGTTCGTTTTCGATCATTTGAATACAAAGCTGGAACCTACCTTGGTGCCTCCTGCTTATGGTCATGCCGACGGTCATCTTGTGAAGAATGCACAGGCGGGTGCCGACTTGGAAAAATTGGGCTATTCAATGGGAGAAGTTACCAAAGCTCCTTATCGTATATTTTATCGTCAGGAGGGTTGGAATGGCTTTGCTTATGATGTGGTAGTGGAGTGGATGCATGATGGCAGCCGTTTGTATGGTATTTGGAGCATCACATCTTCTTTGTGCCAGGAGAAAGCATTGGAAGAACTGGCATTGGCATGGAATGATGGTTTGGCCAAATCGTATGCCTCTCATCGAAAATATTGGGATGCATTCTGGAATCAGTCAAAAGTGGAGTTGCCCGATGAAACGATTCAAAAGCAATACGACAATGAACTTTACAAACTGGGGGCGGTAGCTCGTGAGTCTTCTTATCCGATTTCTTTGCAGGCTGTATGGACTGCTGATAATGGGAAACTGCCACCTTGGAAAGGCGATTTTCATCATGATTTGAATACGGAGTTAAGTTATTGGCCGGTGTATACGGGTAACCATCTGAGTGAAGGGCTGGGGTACCTTAATACCATTTGGAATCAGCAGCCGACTTATGAAAAGTATACGAAAGAATTCTTTGGTACAGAGGGCTTGAATGTTCCAGGTGTGGCTACATTGGACGGACAGCCGATGGGAGGATGGTGCCAATATGCCATGTCGCAAACTTCTGGTGCTTGGATAGCCCAGCATTTTTATTTGCACTGGAAATACTCTGCCGACCGTGAGTTCTTGAAAGAAAGAGCATATCCTTTTGTGAAGAAGGTGGCTGTATTCTTGGAAAACATATCGATAGAAAGTGAAGAAGGCGTGCGTACGTTAGAATTCAGTACCAGTCCTGAAATCTTTGATAATTCCTTGAAAGCTTGGTTCCCAACCATGACCAATTATGACTTGTCCTTGATGACTTTCTTGTTTGGAGCTGCCGGTGAAATGGCTGAAGAACTTGGACTGGCTGATGAGGCTGCTCATTGGAAAGAAGTAGGCGGTCAACTGCCTGCTTTAGATTTGGATAAGGAAAAGGCACTGACTTTTGCTGCCGGTTATCCCTATAATGAATCGCATCGTCATTTCTCTCATGCTATGGCCATTTATCCTTTGGGGATTATTGATTGGAGCCATGGGGCAGAAGAACAGCGTATTATCAAGGCAACCATTCATAAGTTGGATGCTTACGGACCGGATTATTGGACTGGATATTCATATAGTTGGCTCGTCAATTTAAAGGCACGTGCTTTTGATGGTGAAGGAGCAGCGAAGGCCTTGGCTACTTTTGCTGATTGTTTTTGCTTGAAGAATACATTCCATGCCAATGGCGACCAGAGCGGTACGGGAAAATCAACGTTTACTTACCGTCCTTTTACGCTGGAAGGTAATTTCGCTTTTGCTGCAGGCGTACAAGAAATGCTTTTGCAGAGCCACACAGGAACGGTGTCTGTTTTCCCCGCTGTTCCTAAGGCTTGGAAAAATGTTTCCTTCAAGGATTTGAGAGCACAAGGAGCTTTTCTGGTCTCAGCAGAGAAAAAGAATGGTAAGATAGCTTCCATTCGCGTACGCTCTGAAAAAGGTGGAGTGCTTAGACTGCGTTGCGACAGTTCACTGTTGCCTTCTTCTCAAGCGGTGAAACGAGTGAACGGAGTGGCGGAAGTGGAAATGCAGCCTGGCGAAATCATCGAATTTACAGCACGCAATTAAGGGTATAGAAATAAAATAAAAATAGTATTTGTCAAAAAAATCTAGTATGAAAAGTTATCTTATGGTAGCACTTGTAGCATTCGGACTGTTAGCTCCGACTACGAGTACAGCGCGTTCTAAGAAAAAGGTAGAACCGATGACCTCTGTTGTTGAAAGGGGATTGAAAGCAGCAACAGACCATGCCATCAACATGGCTAAGGTTCTGGAAACTCAGAAGGGCAGATTCCCAAAGAGTATTAAAGACGGTAAGTTGGAAACTACCGATTATGATTGGTGGTGCAGCGGATTCTTTCCTGGTGAGTTGTGGTATCTTTATGAAAATACTCCGACAGAAGAATTGAAGCACTATGCTGAAATGTTCACTGAACAAGTTGAAAAAGCGAAGAACATCAAGTACAGCCATGATTTGGGCTTTATGATTAATTGTAGCTTTGGTAATGGCTATCGTTTGACAGGGAATGAAAAATACAAAGACATCATGCTTACCGGTGCCAATTCTTTGTATTCAAGATATAGACCCAATATCAGTTTGATCCGTTCTTGGGATTTTGCTAAGAAAAGATGGCAGTATCCTGTCATCATTGATAACATGATGAACTTGGAATTCTTGATGTGGGCTACGAAGGTTACCGGTAATAATTGCTATCGAGAAGCGGCTATCTCACATGCGGAAAAGACTATGGAACATCATTTCCGTAAAGACTACAGCTGTTGGCATGTAGTTTCATACGATACGATTTCTGGTCTTCCTCACAAGAAACAGACTAATCAGGGTTATTCTGATGATTCTGCTTGGGCCAGAGGGGAAGCTTGGGCATTGTATGGTTATACCATGATGTATAGAGAATGTGGTAGAGTTTCTTTCTTGAGACATGCTCAGAACGTAGCTAAGTTCATCATGGAGCATCCGGGCATGCCGGAAGATAAAGTTCCTTATTGGGATTTTGATGCTCCTGAGATTCCAAAGGAACCAAGAGATGCTTCCGCTGCAGCTATCATGGCTTCTGCTTTCATTGAATTAGGTCAGATTGTAGGTGGCGAATTGGGTCAGCAGTACATTGCATACGCTGAAGATCAGATTCGTTCACTGACTTCTCCTAAATATTTGGCTAAAATCGGCAAGAACTGCAATTTTGCATTGATGCACAGCACCGGTTCTAAGCCTGCTAAATCGGAAGTGGATCTTCCTTTGAGCTATGCTGATTATTATTATGTAGAAGCATTGCTTCGCTTGAAACGTATGTATACTCCAGAGAAGTTCACTTTGTTGAATCCGGAAGGTGCAGCCGACAGAAAATATTGGGTTGATGCAGCCGTTAAGATTGTAGATCCTGTATTGCGCAACTTGAGCGAAAATACGTTGAAGAAAAATATGCCTTATGTAAGTAAGGATAAAGGCAGACGTCCTTATTCTTACCTGGAAGCTGTAGGTAGAGTTATCTGCGGTATTGCTCCATGGTTGGAATTGGGTCCGGATGAAACTCCAGAAGGTCAGCTTCGTGCGAAATACATCGACATGACTGTGAAGGGCCTTTCGAATGCTGTAAACCCTTCAGCTCCTGACTACTTGGATTTCGACCTTCCTTCACAGGCTTTGGTCGATGCTGCATTCTTGGCTCAGGGTCTGTTGCGTGCTCCAACTCAGTTGTGGGGTAACTTTGATGACGTAACCAAGACTCGTATGATCAAGGAATTGAAGGCAAGCCGTGCCATCAAACCTAACAATAACAACTGGTTGCTGTTTACTTCTATTGTAGAAGCTGCTATCCTTGAATTCACGGGTGAATGCGACCAGGAACGTTTGTCATACGGTGTCAGAAAATTCCGTGATGAATGGTACAAAGGGGATGCAATCTATGGCGATGGTCCAAGATTCCGTCAGGATTACTACAATAGCTTTGTGATTCATCCAATGTTGCAAGATGTGTTGATGGTTATGGAGAAGCACAATTTGCCTGATGCTTCTTTCTTGCCTGAACAGTCTGAACGTTTCACTCGTTATGCAGCTCAGCAGGAACGTATGATCTCTCCAGAAGGTACATTCCCTGTCGTAGGTCGTTCTATCGCATATCGTTTCGGTGCATTCCATGCGTTGGCTCAGGCTTCTTTGCTGCACATGTTGCCAAAGAATGTTGCTCCTGCTCAGGTGCGCTGTGCCATGACTGCCGTTATCAAGAATCAGTTGAAATCGGCAACGAACTTCGATAAGAATGGTTGGTTGACTGTTGGTTTCGCTGGCAATCAGTTGCGTATTTCTGATTACTATATCAATACTGGTAGCGTTTATCTCTGTATGTCTGGTCTTTTGGCCTTAGGCTTGCCTCCAACAGATCCTTTCTGGAACGCTCCTTATGCAGAATGGACTAATTTGAAAGCTTGGAATGGCATTGAAGTCGTAGAAGACCATGCAATTAAATAAGAAGTTTGAAAAAGAATAGGCTTTCCTGTAATTTATCGGGAAGTAGAAATGAAAAAGACTTGATACATCCATCGATGTATCAAGTCTTTTTTTTAGGGTGAATGTCTGTTAATAAAAGGTTTCACCTTATTCAGTTTATCTGTCAGCAGACATTCGTTTTTCATTTCATTGAATCTGCAAGGTAGCTCCTTCGGTATGTGCTGCAAATTCAGGTGAATAAACCGATTGGATAGAAGCAGATCCTGCTTGATATTTTCCAGAACGGTTTACATAGACCTTGTATTCGATAACATAACTTCCTTTACGGAACTTGTCAATAAAGAATTCTGTAGAGGCATCCTTATTGACACGGTAAGAAGCGATACCCTTGTGCCATTGATAACCGGACAGTTGGTCGGCGGGTTCCATGCAGGCTGCATGGGCATCCTTGATGTGGATGAAGTCCATATCCCGATTGGCTTTTACATGCAGACGGATTGTCAGTACGTCACCGATTTTTAATACGGTGTGTTTGTTGGTTGGCTGCCCGTTCAACAGGTATTCACGTTCAATGTACAACTCTTTGCTCTGCTGTTTTTTCACATTTTTCATTTCTTCAAAGCATTGTGCATAAACAGCTCCCCAACCGATACCGTTTCCAGTTTTCTCAATTTGTATATGTTGCGTTTCAGCCTGAGCGCCCGTGAAGGCCTTACGGGTGTAACCGAGTCCGTCATCTGGAGTAGTCATCCGATGCTGGTCTACCTCTACGGTCATTTTTCCAGAGGTCGTTAAGGCCTTTGGATTCGTCAAAAGGAAGGCATAGATGGCATCCGCTGTAGCCAGTGGTGTATTCCATACCTGTGTCTGTTTTTCCTTCAGCAGCCACATTTTCATTCCGTTCAATGTTTTTTCATCGGGATTGATTCGATGAATAGCTTCCATAGCAGCCACTTGTGTAGGAATACGGTAGCTGTTCCATGAATAAGTTGCTTTGTGCGTATCAAAGTAGATGCCCATTTCAGGAGTAGAAACCAAGTATTCGTTCACTGATTGCAATAATGTTGAGGCTGTTTCCGTTCTGCCGTTCGCTTGCATGATGATGGCCATCATTGCCTTTTGGTAAATGGAAGCCGCTTTCCCATGTATGTTTGCATTCTTCAGAAGTCGTTCGATAAAGAATTCATTTACCTCTTTATTAGCAGTGCGCTGTGCTTGGATGTCAATGGCACAGATATACAAGTAATGAACAAGCTGTTCATTGACGGTACCAACCTTAGCATTTCCTTCTTTTTCAAGAATTCGTTGATATTCCTTATTGACTTCCGTTCTCAAGTAATTCAATCCTTTTTGGTAAGCTGCATTTACCGCAGGGGCTAATACCACTCCCATGGAACGCAAACGGGCCATAAGCTCTACAATCTTTGTAGTCGTATAGCGGTTAGCAGGCATTCCCGGATACCAGGTCCAGCCTCCTTCTGCCGTTTGTAGCTGTTGGAGCTTTTGAGCGGCTAATTTTAACCGCTGCTTCATGCCGTTCTGTCCAAACAGCCAGGCGATGCGTTGCTTCTGTTCCGTTTCTGTTTGAGCTTCGGCCAGCCAAGGAGTTTCTTCAAGCAAAACATTTTTCAAGTCGGCATTTGTTTCCAGCTTGCTCCATAGGGTTTCTTTGGTCACTCCCTGCATTCGCCAAGATTCAAATACCTTCTGAATGGTAGGGTGGGTGTCTGTCATGTGGATAGCCAAAGCATTGGCATAATATGCAGTGCCCCAAGCAATGGCATCTTCTTCTGTCGGGTTTCCTACAACGGGAAGTGCCTGAATGACATACCAGTTGGGATTGGCTGTCAGTTCAATGGTTAACTGCTTGTCTGTTGCTGTACGGCTCTGCTTGTTGAACAGGTCTTCTAATGACAGATTCATCTTGTCTTCACCGTTTATCTGGAACGGTAAGGTTTCTGTCAGCCATTGTTTGTTGGTCAGTACAGGAAGATAATGTTGTTCACCGTCGCTGAATTTTCCAGCTTCTGCCACTACACGGCAAATCAGTACATCGTATGCTTCCGTTATATGAAAGTTGAACTGGGCTACACTCGTTTCTCCTTCTCCAACCTTGAAGCCTTGCTCTTGCTTGTAAACCACTTGCTCGTTCATAGGGTCAATCAATTCCATACGTACTGTGCCTTCAATGCTTTCCATAGCCAAGTTGACCAATGAAGCCGCCAGTGAACTTTCATCTCCCATACGGATGAAACGAGGCAGATTCGGCTGTACCATAAACGGTTTGCTCGATTTCACCTTACTGGTCAGTTGTCCGAAGTCCATTCCTTGTGTGTGAGCAAAACTTAAGAATTTCCATTCGGTCAGTGCGTCTGGTAGCGTGAAACTGATACAGACTTCACCCTTTGCATCTGTTCTCAACATTGGGTAGAAGAAGGCTGTCTCTGCAAAATTCTTGCGGATAGGTTGTTGGGAAGAATTATCAATGATAGGTATCAATTCTTCTTGAAATGCCACTTCCACTACGGCTGTCTCTTCTACATCTACGTTGAAATCCTCTTGAACCATTGCATTATTTCTTGCAAGACCAGCCGATTTCAGAGTAGCAAATGCCGGAGTTGCATAAGAGCTGTAAGTAGGAGAGAGGTAAAACTGTGGCCTCCAGATTGGAACCGTTAGCAAACGACTGTAAAGTCCTCGGTTCAGCAATTGGTATCCGTTTGCGTTTTCACGGTAAGGAAAATCAATGTAGAACATCGTATTGTTATGACGAGCCAAGGAGCGGATTCCCACGGATGCCAGTTGACGGTTGAAATAGGGTTGGAATGTCCATTGATGCTCATACAATTTATCCAATGAAGCGTCGTATAAAGTTGCCAGTAAATTGGCTTGAAGCGGATTTCCTGAAGAATCGGTAATCTTCATGCGCCATACTTCTTGCTGTCCTGGGGTCAGTTGGTCGCGGAATGTTTCCCATTTCAAAGCCAGTTGTTTTTCTGGCTTCGGACGCTCTAACTGTATAATCTTGGTGTAAAGTTTTCCTTCATATAGAAAAGCAAAGGAAGCCGTAATTCCATCACCGTAACTTTCATCGTAACGGAAATCGAATCGTTGGACGCTGTTGTTCAGAAGCAGACGTTCTGAATGAATCCGTTTTTCGGCCGTGTACACATCCATGAGCAGGTAAACCTGTTTCTTGCTGCTTCCAATGTAGACTGAAACGGGTTGATTCTTCTCCCAGCTTTCGCCGTCCTGATAGAACCAGTGGACTGTCTCGATCGGAGGGCGTTTGTCGGCCAATGAGAAAAGGATGAAATCCTGTGTCACACTTGCTAAACGACCTTGATTGTCGCGTGCATGGGCTTTCAATCGGTAATAGCCTGAAGACAGCGCATAAATTTCATTGGGAATAAATGATTTCTGCGACTGGACTTTGCCTTCCTGGACTAATTTTTCAGTGGGGTTCTCGGTGTTGTTGTTCAAGGAGAATACCTGATAGGTCACTTCTGTCTGGACCAGTTGTTTGCTCAAGTTCATCACTTGGAACTGAATCTTTTCTTGATGTTCACGAGCCAGTTTAGAGTTGAGTCCTTTGATTTGGATTCCGATGGACTGTTTGCCGACTGGAAGATTCAATTCTCCTGTCTGGGTTTCGCCAGCACCGTCTGTTACGGTAGCAGTAATCTTGTAGTTGTAGTAGGGAATCTGATCGATTTCCTTTTTATTGAACGGAGATTCCAAACTGAAGTCAATGGTAAATTTCCCTTCTGCATCGGTTGAGAAGGAACCGGAAGCTATCTGTGCTTCTGCACCTACGCTTCTCCATAACCATGCTTCGGAACGTACTACGTGATAGGTACCTTTGGCCAGACGGACTGGGGCTCCTGCAAAAGTCTGTACATATCCTGTTACATTCACGGTGTCATCGAAGGTATAGGTCTTGTGGATAGGGGTAAAGGTTACATCAAATGTGGGGCGTTTATAATTTTCCACGCGGATACCGATTGTCTTGTTGGCAGTATGGATTGTAAAACGTCCAGGAAGAACTTGTTGAGGCAGTGTGAAGTCAGCGGCAAAGACTCCGAAAGCATCGGATGTTGCCGATTGCTTGCCAATGGCTTTTTCATTCACATCCATCAGTTCAATTTGCATTACCTCTCCTGCCAAGGTGCGTAATGAATCACCCGACTGTTCATAACGGATACCCGATACATGTACCGTTTGGTCCGGACGGTATAAAGAGCGGTCGGTAAACAAGGTGGTGCTTGTTTTCCGTTCTTTATTGGCTGTTAGCGGAGAAAATGTATTTCCATATCCATAGTGAGGACTGATTTCCATGAAATCATTGCCTGGTGTACGCACGTTATAAAAATGTGTTTCCCGTTTAGATCTTGTGACGATTACACTACCTTTAGAGTCTGTTTTCCAAATTTTGGGAGAAATAAAACAAGCTCCATACTTATCTCTTTGATATTCTACAACTTCAGCGTGAGATACAGGATTTCCTGTCAGTCGGTCCACCGCGACTATTTCCGTATGATTCTTGTCAGTTGGAATAAGTATGCTTTGATAAGGGGATACGTACAAAGGATGATAATCGGGTTTCCCTTTTGGGTCAACAGGGATAGCTTTCAGGATGTAGATGCCTGCTTCGGGCAGCTGATACGAGAGCTTTTCGATGCGTGGCAGGTAATCGGGAGTAGCTGGAAGACGGAAGCTTTGCGTAGCAATCTTCTTTCCGTAATTGCGGCATAGAATTTCATTGCTTATATTTCCATTCAGTTCGGGCGAGGTAGGAGTCAGCCGTAAGCGATAAGTTTCTATTTTCACCGCTGAAACATTCTTGTAGTTGACTACTAATCTCCCTTGATATGAAGGATAGACAATGGGAATTTGCATGGTGAGCGAAGGATCCTTTATCCATTCCATCTTTTTCCGAATAGCATCTTTTAAAGTGGTGGTCGGATACTTCGACAGGGCAGTTTGCAGAATTTCCATAGCCTCGGTCGTTTTCTGTTGATTGCAGAGGTTCTCCGCTAATTCCAAATGGACATCCACTAAGGCATCCACTGCCACCGTTTCCTTCTTTTGTGGCTGTGTATCATTTGTTTGGGTATTCTCCGAAGATGCTTGATACAGGCGGAGCAAATCTTTCAACGCCTCTTCTGCTTCCTCGTTTGACAGCTGAGAAGGGCTTGGGCCGTTGAGAAACAATATTTTTGCTTCACGTGTAAGTAAAGTAGCAGTTGGATTCCCTGATATACGATAACTTTCAATCAAAGAATCATAGAGGTCTACAATACACTTTACAGACTCTTCTTTCCGACTCAGTTGCCAATTAGACATTATTCCGGCAATGCTCTGCCGAGCCAACAAGTCATAAAGGTTGTTTTGAAAGTAAGTATTGCTGAATGAGGTTGAAATGACGATTGGTTCAAAATCGGTAGCGGATGTTTTCAGTAGGACCTCTTTGTCCTTTAAGGAACGGTTATAGGCATTCATGACCTCGTTCCAGTCCGGCTCATCTTTCTGTATGGCAATGTTGCCGATGATATGATGCAGCAAAGCAGAGGTAATTTCATCCGGTTCTTTTTCAGCCCATGCTTTCAATCGGCTGATTTCTACTTCAGCACTGTCAGGAGTCACTTTGACCTGCTCTGAGGCATGTATAAGTTGTGCCTTCATCAGTTGTGGCATATTCTTTTCCTTTTGTGCTTTCTTATAAATCACATTTACCTTTTGAATTGCCGATTTCGGCAGATCCTTCTGTTGGAGTGCTTCCACTTCTTTCCATAACTTGTCATAAGTTTGCGCCTGTATTCCAGAAAGAGAGAAACACAGGGTCAGAAGCATGCACATGCGAGTAAAAAGTGTCTTCATAATCTGTCCTCCTTATTGTTTTCATGTTCATTTTACTAAAGTAACTAATAAATCGGGAGAATACTGCACAAATAAATATTAAAAGAAGTGATAAAGTCTGTTTTCTAGTCAAAAGATACTTGAAAGGGACAGAATGTAGGGTCGGACGTGAAAAAGCCAGGGCGGAGTAGTCCTTTACTTCCAAAGAAAATATATATCTTTGCATTCATAACTTGTGCCTTGCTGCAAGTATTACCATTGACGAATAATATTTACCTCATAAACTTATTACAATGAATAACCTTACAAAAACACTTGTATTCTCTGCAACTGGTGTATCGGCACTGCTTGCCACTTCATGTGCTTCTGAAAAGAAAGAGGCTCCAAAGCAATACAACATTGTATACATTATGACCGATGACCATACGGCACAGATGATGAGCTGCTATGACAATCGTTTCGTAGAAACTCCTAATTTGGACCGTATTGCCAAGGATGGTGTGAAGTTTACTAATAGCTTTGTGGCTAACTCTTTGAGTGGACCTAGCCGTGCTTGTATGTTGACTGGCAAACATAGCCATACCAACGGTTTTACAGACAATACTCATTGCAAGTTTGATGGATCTCAACAGACCATGCCGAAATTGCTTCAGAAGGCAGGTTATGAAACAGCGCTCATCGGTAAATGGCATTTGGAAAGCACTCCAACTGGCTTCAGTTACTGGGAAATCATTCCTGGTCAGGGCGATTACTACAATCCGGACTTCATCAAGATGAACAATGAACGAGTTCAGGAAAAAGGTTACTTGACCAACATCATTACTGACAAGAGTATTGACTGGATGGAAAACAAGCGCGACAAGAACAAACCGTTCTGTATTCTTATCCATCATAAGGCTTGTCACCGCAACTGGTTGCCTGAAACGAAGTACTTGAGCTTGTATGAAGACAAGACATTTGCTTTGCCAGATAATTTCTATGATGATTATGAAGGTAGAAAGGCAGCTCAAACTCAGGAAATGGAAATCGGTAAGCACATGGATATCATCTATGATACAAAGATGTACAATAAAAATGTGAACAGCCGTTTGAAGAAACAGTTTGAAAAATTCGTAGGCCGCATGAACGAAGAAGAACGTAAGGCTTATGATGCTGTTTATGATCCTATCATCGCTGATTTCTACAAGAAAAATCCTCAAGGTAAGGACTTGGTAGAATTCAAGTACCAGCGCTACATGCGTGACTATGCAAAAGTGTTGAAGTCATTGGATGACAACGTAGGTAGAGTATTGGATTACTTGGAAGAAAAGGGATTGATGGACAATACATTGGTAGTGTATACTTCCGATCAGGGATTCTATATGGGTGAACACGGATGGTTTGACAAACGTTTCATGTATGAAGAATCTATGCATACTCCATTGGTAATGCATTTGCCTAAGGATTTCAAGGCAAGAGGTGAAATCTCTGAAATGGTTCAGAATATTGACTATGCTCCTACTTTCGTAGATTTGGCCGGTGCTGAAATCCCTGCTGATATTCAGGGAGTTTCATTGCTTCCTTTATTGAAGGGTGAAAAACCTGCCACTTGGCGCAAGTCTTTGTATTATCACTTCCATGAATATCCGGCAGAACACAGCGTGAAACGTCATTATGGTGTGCGTACAGAACGTTATAAATTGATTCATTTCTACAATGATATCGATGAATGGGAATTGTACGATTTGCAGGAAGATCCGAAAGAAATGCATAACTTGTTCGGACAGAAGGGTTATGAAAAGATTACTGAAGAGTTGAAGGCTGAACTGGTGAAACTCCAGAAACAGTATAATGATCCTGCTATCAAGGAAACATTGAAGTAATCAGTCTGTAATCTATACTGAAATGAAAGTCCGTCGGTTGATATCTATCAACCGACGGACTTTTTGCGTAAAATGGCTCTGCGTTAAGCAGGTGTTATGGGTCGTGTGGTGTATGCTTCGTTGGTTTTGTTCTTTTTTATAATGGATTCCCCAAAGAGGGGGATGAAGGAGTTTGACAGGTCGTTTTTTGCTGCTGACGTATGTCAGTAATGCTGCTGACCTACGTCAGTAATACTGCCGACCTATGAAAAAGGTTGTTCCGGCGAAATGGAGAGGGCCATATTGGGGTATTGCTTCATTGCTTTCCCAAAATTTAATACTGAGTTATTGTTCCTTTTTAAGCTTAATTCCGAATCTACTTTTGTTAAGTAGCAATTTTCTCTCTATCTTTGTTCCGTAAACTAATGAAATAAATTGGATGAAACGCATACTCTTTTTTTTAAGTATATTATTCGCAGCGAACGTGCTGGTCATGGCTCAGCCGAAAATCGTTTTTGACAAGCCTGTGCAGGAATTGGGTTACCTCTTGTGGCGTAATCCGGTGACCATCACGTATCATTTTACCAATTCCGGTTCTAAACCGTTGGTAATTTCCAATGTGACCACCTCATGCGGTTGTACGACAGCCGATTGGACGAAAAAACCGATTCCTGCCGGTGGAAAGGGAACGGTGACCGCAGTTTTTGATACGGAAGCAATCGGTACTTTTTACAAAGAAGTAGGAGTGTATTGCAACGCTTCTTCTACTCCTATCTATTTGGAGTTTCGAGGGGAAGTGACTGCTGATGCACGGAATTATTCTTTCACGCATCCATTTGGATTTGATGCCATCCGTTTGAATCAGGAAGAAATCGAATTCAATGATGTGAATAAAGGGGAAAAGCCTGAGTTTGAAATCTTGGTAGCCAATACTTCTTCCAAACCTTATATCCCGGTATTGATGCACTTGCCTCCTTATTTGTCGGCAAAGGCTTATCCGGAAATCTTGGGCCGACAGAAGAGCGGAAAGATTGTGGTTACTTTAGATTCGGACAAGTTGCCTAAATTGGGTATTACGCGTACCAGCATTTACTTGTCTCGCTTCATGGGGGATAAGGTCGGTTTGGAAAATGAAATTCCTGTTTCTGTCGCATTGTTGCCTGATTTCTCTCACGTTTCAGCTTTTGAACGCAGTAATCCTCCGGTTTTGGAGGTTTCCTCCAAGAAACTCGAATTTCTCGATTTGAAGCCTAAACAGAAGAAATCTCAAACAGTCATCATAACCAATAGGGGAAAATCTAATCTGGAAATCCAGGATATGCAGGTCTTCAGCATGGCACTTGCTGTGAAGCTGAAGAAGCGTGTGCTGGCTCCAGGTGAGTCTACCAAAATGAAGGTTACGGTATTGGCCAAGAACTTAGGACGTACTAAGGGGGCACCGCGTATCTTGATGATTACGAACGACCCGAGCCATCCGATGATTACTGTAAGGGTAAAGGCTTCTGTCTTGAAGAAAGATTGAGCCCCTTTCAACCGTAGAATCAGAAAAGAAACATAGTTATTATGGAACACCCCGAAAATGCGAAAGAATATAAGGGGTTAACAGTAAATAAGGGGATTGAACAGCCCTCTATCGTTAATCCTTATCTGAAAGTGCAAAAGAGGCCGAAACGTCGTCATTTATCTGCCGGCGAATTTGTGGAAGGCATCTTGAAAGGTGATGTGACGGTACTTAGTCAAGCGGTCACATTGGTAGAAAGTGTCAAACCCGAACACCAGGCATTGGCTCAGGAGGTAATTGAGAAGTGTCTTCCGTATGCAGGAAATTCAGTGAGGATTGGTATCAGCGGGGTACCTGGAGCGGGTAAGAGTACATCCATTGATGTCTTTGGCTTGCAGGTCCTTGAAGATAAGGGAGGAAAATTGGCGGTATTGGCTATCGACCCAAGCAGTGAACGTTCCAAGGGGAGTATTTTGGGCGACAAGACTCGCATGGAGAAGCTGTCTGTTCATCCCAAATCGTTTATCCGTCCTAGCCCTACGGCAGGTTCTTTAGGTGGTGTGGCTCGCAAGACGCGTGAAAGCATCATCTTGTGTGAGGCTGCAGGATTCGACAAGATTTTTGTAGAAACGGTCGGGGTGGGACAGAGTGAAACGGCTGTACACTCCATGGTGGACTTTTTCTTGTTGATTCAACTGGCTGGAACAGGCGATGAATTGCAGGGCATCAAGCGCGGTATCATGGAAATGGCCGATGGAATAGTAATCAATAAAGCCGATGGGAATAACATCGAGAAGGCTAAACTGGCAGCGGCCCACTTCCGAAATGCATTGCACTTGTTTCCGGCTCCCGACTCAGGATGGACACCTCAGGTCCTCACTTATTCTGGCTTCTATAATATCGGAGTGAAAGAAATCTGGGACATGATTTTCCAATACTTTGACTTTGTGAAGGCGAACGGTTACTTTGAACGCCGGCGCAATGAACAGGCCAAATATTGGATGTATGAAAGTATTAATGAGCAGTTGCGTGATCATTTTTATCAGGATTCGCTCATTAAGGATATGCTGGCTCTGAAAGAGCAGGAAGTATTGGCGGGACAGACCACTTCTTTTACCGCCGCTAAGAAACTGTTGGATATGTATTTCAACGGATTGAAAAATTTACATTAAAAACAAGAGACAAGATACATAAGGCTGACTATGCAAGATTTTGTTCATTTACACGTACATACGCAATATTCTATCCTCGATGGACAGGCTTCCATCCCTCGCTTGGTGGATAAGGCAATCGCCAATGGAATGCGCGGACTTGCCGTGACCGACCATGGAAATATGTTCGGTATCAAGGAATTCTTCAATTATGTAAATAAGAAGAATGGAGGGGCGAACGGTGAAATCAAGGATTTGAAGAAGAAGATTGCCGGATTGGAGAGTGGAAAGATAGAATCCGAAAATCCGGAATCGGAGATTGCAGCATGCAAAGAACAGTTGGAAGCGGCTAAAAAGAAGCTTTTCAAGCCGATTTTTGGTTGCGAAATGTATGTGGCGCGTCGTCGCCTTACGGATAAAGAAGGGAAACCGGACCAAAGCGGTTACCACTTGATTGTGCTGGCCAAGAACCAGAAGGGTTACCATAACTTGATCAAATTGGTTTCAAAAGCATGGACCAAAGGTTTTTATATGCGCCCGCGTACCGATCGTGTGGAACTGGAGAAGTATCATGAAGGCTTGATTGTTTGTTCGGCTTGTATCGCCGGTGAAGTACCCCGCCGTATCTTGAGCGGTGAATACGACAAGGCGGAAGAAGCTATCCAGTGGTATAAGAACCTTTTCGGAGACGATTATTACTTGGAGATGCAGCGTCATAAGGCTACGGTTCCACGGGCCAATCATGAGGCTTTCAAGATGCAGACTATCGTCAACGAGAAGTTGATAGAATATTCTAAAAAATACAATATTAAGTTGATCTGTACCAACGACGTTCACTTCGTAGATGAAGAGAATGCCGAAGCACATGACCGACTTATCTGCTTGAGTACCGGTAAGGACTTGGATGATCCAAAACGTATGCTGTACTCTAAGCAGGAATGGATGAAGACCCGTGAAGAGATGAATGAGGTCTTCAAGGATATTCCCGAAGCATTGTCGAATACGGTGGATATCTGTGACAAGGTAGAATTTTATACCATCGATCATCCGCCTATCATGCCGTTCTTCAACATCCCGAAGGAATTTGGTACCGAAGAAGAATATCGGAAGCGTTTCACGGAGAAAGACTTGTTTGACGAGTTTACTCAGGACGAAAATGGAAATGTCGTGGTGGATGAGGCTACTGCCAAGGCAAAGATTGAACGCTTGGGAGGTTACGACAAACTGTATCGTATCAAGTTTGAAGCCGATTACTTGGCGAAATTGGCGTACGAAGGTGCCAAAAAACGTTACGGTGAAGTGCTCTCGGAAGAAGTGAGCGAACGTATGAAGTTCGAATTGTATATCATGAAGACCATGGGTTTCCCTGGATACTTCTTGATTGTGCAGGACTTTATCAATGCGGCACGTAACCAGTTGGGAGTGTCTGTAGGACCGGGTCGTGGTTCGGCTGCAGGTTCGGCCGTAGCTTATTGCTTGGGTATCACACAGATTGACCCGATCAAGTACGACTTGCTGTTTGAGCGTTTCTTGAACCCGGACCGTATTTCTCTTCCGGATATTGACGTGGACTTCGATGATGATGGTCGTGGTCGTGTCTTGAACTGGGTAACAGAAAAATATGGACAGGAAAAGGTGGCTCATATCATTACTTATGGTACGATGGCCACGAAACTGGCTATCAAGGATGTCGCTCGTGTACAGAAATTGCCATTGTCGGAATCTGACCGCTTGTGCAAGCTGATTCCCGATAAAATTCCTGACAAGAAGATGAATTTGACCAATGCCATCGCTTATGTTCCGGAATTGCAGGCTGCGGAAGTGTCTTCCGATCCTCTCTTGAGGGATACCATCAAGTATGCGAAGATGCTGGAAGGTAACGTGCGTGGTACAGGTGTGCATGCATGTGGTACCATCATCTGTCGTGACGACATCACTGATTGGGTTCCGGTAAGTACTGCCGATGACAAGGAAACCGGTGAAAAGATGCTGGTTACCCAGTATGAAGGTTCGGTGATTGAAGATACCGGATTGATCAAGATGGACTTCTTGGGATTGAAGACTTTGTCTATCATTAAAGAGGCCATTGAAAATATAAAGAATAGTAAGGGTATCGAAGTGAATATTGATGAGATTCCTATCGACGACCCAGCTACCTATAAATTATACAGTGACGGACGTACTATCGGTACTTTCCAGTTTGAATCGGCTGGTATGCAGAAATACCTCCGTGAACTGGTGCCGTCTACCTTTGAGGACTTGGTGGCCATGAATGCCTTGTACCGACCGGGCCCGATGGATTATATCCCGGACTTTATCGATCGTAAACAAGGAAGGAAACCTATTGAGTACGATATTCCTTGTATGGAAAAGTATTTGAAGGATACCTATGGTATTACTGTCTATCAGGAACAGGTGATGCTTCTGTCGCGCTTGCTGGCTGATTTTACGCGAGGTGAATCAGATGCCTTGCGTAAGGCGATGGGTAAGAAGTTGCGCGACAAGTTGGATCACATGAAGCCTAAGTTCATCGAAGGAGGAAAGAAGAATGGACATGACCCGAAGGTGCTCGAAAAAATTTGGGCAGACTGGGAAAAGTTCGCTTCTTATGCGTTCAACAAGTCGCATGCTACTTGCTATTCGTGGGTAGCTTATCAGACGGCTTACTTGAAAGCAAATTATCCGTCGGAATATATGGCGGCCACTTTGAGCCGAAACATTTCCAACATTACGGAAATCACGAAGTTGATGGACGAGTGCAAGGCTACCGGTATCAAGGTTTTGGGACCAGATGTGAATGAAAGTAGCCATAAGTTCTCTGTAAATATCCGTGGCGACATCCGCTTCGGTTTGGGAGCTATCAAGGGAGTGGGCGAATCGGCCGTACAGAGCATTTTGAATGAACGTGAGAAAAACGGTGAGTTCAAAAATATATTCGACTTCGTGCAGCGTGTCAATTTGACGGCTTGTAACCGTAAAAATATTGAAAACTTGGCGATTGCAGGTGGATTCGACAGTTTCTCGGAAATCAAACGTGAGGATTTCTTCGTGGTGAATAGCAAGGGAGAAACATTTGTGGAAACGTTGGTCCGTTATGGAAATAAATACCAGTTGGACCAAGCTTCGGCAGCCAACAGCCTTTTCGGGGGCAGTATGGCAGTGGAAATAGCGACACCGGAAATTGTTCCGGCTCCTGCTGAGAGCGATTTGGAACGCTTGAACAAGGAACGTGCACTGGTAGGTATCTACTTGTCGGCTCATCCTTTGGATGAATTCGCGGTAATCCTTGAAAATGTGTGCAATGTGCACATGGCCGAATTGAGCGACTTAACTCCTTTGCAGAATCGTGATTTGGTGATGGGAGGAATCGTAACCGGAGTTCGTGAAGGTTATACCAAGACGGGAAAACCGTATGGCATCGCTAAGGTAGAGGATTACAGTGGAGTGGCTGAATTTGCTTTCTTTGGCAATGACTGGGTAGAAAAGAAGAATTTCTTCGCAGAAGGAATGTTCCTCTATATGCGTGGAAAATGCCAGCCGAAACAATGGAGACCCGACGAGTGGGAGGTGAAGGTAAATAGCATTGAACTGCTTCCCGACGTAAAAGACCGTGTCATAGAAAAATTGACGGTGAAAGCCCCTTTGCTGGCTGTCAACGATGAATTCATAGCTGATTTCTCAACCTTGGTGAAAGAACATCCCGGAAATACCGAATTGTATTTCTATATCATGGATGAAGATGGTCAGATGCATGTCAATCTGATGTCAAGAACCGTGAAAATTTCAGTAGAAAAAGAATTGATAAATTATTTAAAAGACCAACCAATGTTGGAGTATCGAATAAATTAATTTATATTTGCGAAAGATTTAATAACTCTAATATCAAGTAAAATTATGGCATTGAACATTACAGATCAGAATTTTGAATCAATTAAGGCAGAAGGTAAGCCAATCGTATTGGACTTTTGGGCTACATGGTGTGGTCCTTGCAAACAGGTTGCTCCTTATATCGAAGAATTGGCTGAAGAATTTAAAGGTCAGGTAAACATCGGTAAGTGTGATGTAGATGAGAACTCAGATCTTCCTGGTGAATTCGGTGTGCGCAATATCCCTACTATCCTTTTCATTAAAGATGGTGAAGTGGTTGCTAAGCAGGTAGGCGCTACTACAAAAGCTGCCTTGGCTGACAAAGTGAAAGCTTTATTGTAATTCATTCATTATAAAAAATACGACTATGGGAATGGAAGAGGATTTCTTGTTGGAAGATCAGGATGATGAAAAAACGATTGAATTCATCAAGAATTATTTGCCAATCGATTTGAAGGATAAATTCTCAGACGATGAATTGTATTATTTCCTTGATCTGATTGTTGATTATTATACTACAAGCGGTTGCTTGGACGCTCAACCTGATGAGGAAGGCTATATCAACATCGACCAGGATGAAATAGTAGATTACATAGTCAAGGAATCAAAGAAAGACGGTATGGGTCCTTTCGATCCTGAAGAAGTCTTGTTTGTTGTCCAAGGTGAAATGGAATACGGAAATCAGTTGGGTGCTGTTGAATAACGGCTTTTACAATTGAAATCTCAAAAAATAAAAGTGACTGCAAAGTTTCAAGTTGAAATCTTTGCAGTCACTTTTTTATTGGTCTCATCTTACTGTGGAAGTGCGGCCCGAACAGTCAGATAGAAATAAATTCCAATGAATATCATCAGTCCGCCGAGTATGGCATAGCAGACTCTGGCCCATTGCCTTCCGAAGTGGTTGACAAGGTAGCGGGTGTTTTGAGAGGTGAAGAACCAGTCCCAGTTGAAGAGTGCAGCTGCAATGGAAAGGATTCCCACAATGACAAAAACTCCTTGAATGATGAAATGCATTTTCATAAGCGAAAGGCTTTATATGATGTCTCAGGCTTCTTCATCTGCTTCAAATCGGATAACGCGGCTGCCATCTTCCACTTCTTCAATGGTAACGCTCACTGCGTTGTTTGGAAGCAAGTCTTCAATGAGTTCCGGCCATTCAATGAAACAGAGGGCACCGCTATAGAAGTAATCTTCATATCCCATATCATATACTTCTTCCAATTTCTTGATGCGGTAGAAGTCGAAATGATAGATCAATTCGCCTGCCTCTTCCGAGCGGTACTCGTTTACGATGGCAAAGGTTGGTGAGTTGATGACATCAGTTACACCGAGTTCTTCACAAAGTGCTTTGATGAAGGTAGTCTTTCCTGCTCCCATCTTTCCGTAGAAGGCAAAGACTGTATTGTCGCCCATAGCTGCAATGAATTGCTTTGCAGCTTCATGAATCTGATCTAATGAATTGATTTTAATTTCCATATCGTGTTTGGTTTATCAGTTACTATATATAACAAATATATTAATTTGCTTGTTTAGAAAAAAACATTCTGCCTGCTTTTGCAAAGACATAAATGAGAATAGAGATAAAGATGATGGAGGCTCCTGACGGAACTTGGAGCTGGTACGAAAGGAACAGTCCTCCCAGACAACTTAAGTAGCCTATTCCGATAGAAAGAAAAATGATTTTCTTAAAGCTGTAGGTAAAGAGATTGGCGGTCATTTGCGGGAGAGTGAGCAGGGAAATTGCCAAAACGATACCTACCATGCGAAGGCAAGCTACGATGGTCAGTGCGATGAACATCATCAGGGCGTATTCAAAGAAAGTGACCGGCATGCGCTGCGACTGGGCAAATTCACGGTCGAAGGCGATGGACACAATCGGCTTCAAAAACAGCCCGAAGAACAGGATGAGCAGCACGCTGAGCAAAGCCAGCATGACGATGTCCATCGTTGTGACGGTCAGAATGTTTCCAAAGAGGAAAGAGGATAGCTCTGGGGTGAATCCCGGAGCCAAGAAGCTGAATATAATACCGACCGCCATACCGAAGGTCCAAAAGACCGCAATGGCTGAGTCTTCACGCATGTCACTGCGCTTGCTCAACCATTCTACTCCGAAAGCAGAGAGGATGGAAAAGATGGCAGCTGAAAGCAGGGGAGAGATTCCGGTATATAATCCGATACCAATACCACCGAAGGAGGCATGCGTAATTCCGCCGCTGATGAATACCAATCGGCGTGTTACGATATAAGTCCCGATGATTCCACAGGCTATGCTTGCAAAAAGGCTTCCCCATAGGGCATGCTGAAAGAAGGTATAGTGTAATAGTTCAAATAAATTATCCATTTCAACAGGTTGTAATTAAGGGTGGGTGAGGAAATTAGTGGAAACGTCGTTCTCCCACAATGAGGAAGAGTTCGGGTTTCAAGTCTTCAGGAAATTCAATGCCGCGCAATTGCAGGCTTCTGCACCATCCGGCTACTTCCACTTCTTGCGTAGAATAGAGGATTTCACGGAATTCTTCAATTTCTTCTTCTGTGTATTCATCTGAGGAACGACCTCTGAAACGGTCAAGGTCTTCATCATCGTAATATTCTATTTCTTTGCTTACTGCAGCAAGCAGGCTGTCTTTCTCGCAAATGGTATGTTGTCCGCAGCATTCGCTGTCGACTTCTACCAGTTCAGGTTCTTCTTGTATTTCACCTTTCTCAATTTTCTTTTCGATTGAGCGGTTATAGAAATAGCCGGCAGTCAAGCCAAAGATGGCCACTCCGAATAAAATAAGTAATAGTATCCACATGTTTTTATTCCTCCCAAATGCCGAATCCGGCATCTTTTAAATTTTCCCAATAAAGGGGATATGATTTTGAAACCACTTGCGGGTTGTTTATACGTAACTCTTTCCATCGGAGGACTGCAGGAGCGAATGCCATGGCCATCCGGTGGTCATCGTAAGTGTCTATGGCTGGACAGGGGGATGGTTCGCATCGTTCTCCGTCCCATGAAAGGATGGAGTCTCCTGTCGCCTTTAGGGTAAAGCCTAATTTCTTCAGTTCGGTAATTAAGGCCGAAATTCTGTCTGTCTCTTTGATTCTCAGACTTTGCAGGCCTGAAAAACGGAATGGAATATTCAGCAGTGCACAAGTAACAACAAATGTCTGGGCTAAATCTGGCTGGTCGATAAAATCGTATTCCATTTGTTCCAGTTGTCGTCTTGTGCGTTCTATAATTACCTTGTCGGATGCATAGCTTGTCTTGACACCTAATCCTTCAAAGAGTTCCGCTACTTTGGAATCACCTTGGAAACTGTTTGCATAAAGTCGGGGCAGTTCTACGCGTCCGTTTTCTGTGAGTGATACCATCTCATACCAATAGGATGCGGCACTCCAATCACTTTCTACGCAGAACGGGGTGTCACGATAAGGGTGTGGAGCTACTTCCAATTGACAGTCGGAACTCCAGCAGGCTTTTGCACCGAATGCCTTCATCAGTTGAAGGGTCAGGTTGATATAGGGTCTTGAAACCAGTTCGCCTGTCAGTTTGATGCGGAGTCCTTTGGGAAGCATCGGACCAATCAACAGCAGTGCGGAAATGTATTGTGAACTGACATTCCCTGGTAGAGCTACTTCGTTGTGATGGAAAGTGCTGCCTTGAATATGGAGTGGGGGAAAACCTTCCTTTTCTGTATAATTGATGGTGGCTCCCAATGAACGCAGGGCATCGACTAAGATGCCGATGGGGCGCTGTTTCATTCGCTCGGTACCCGTAATGATATGTTCTCCTTCGGTTATGGCCAGATAGGCCGTAAGAAAGCGCATGGCTGTACCTGCGGCTTGGATGTCTATGACCTTGGGCATAGCTTGCAGAGCTCGCAGCATGACGTTCGTGTCATCACAGTCAGACAAGTTGCCTATTTCATCTTTACCTTGGGAAAGAGCATGAATAATCAGAGCCCGATTACAAATGCTTTTGGATGAAGGTAGGGTGATGACAGCCCCTATCGCGCTTGTGGGTGCTGTAAGTTTTATTTGTTTCATATCGTAGGATTATCGTTGCAAAGATACATAAAACTTTAGAAGCTTCGTTCGGTATTTTGAAAATTATCATGTACTTTTGTTGAACTGTCCTTAAAACAGCTTACTCTTAAAAAATACGTATTTTATGGTGGATACTTTGTACTCGGCTTCTGCCGAACGCTATAGTTGCGGAATGCAATACAACCGTTGTGGATGTAGCGGAATCTTGTTACCTAAAATTTCTTTAGGGCTTTGGCATAATTTCGGTGATGTAGATACTTTGTCACTCAGTAAGAAAAAGCTTTTTTATGCTTTTGACCATGGCATCACTCATTTTGATTTGGCAGATAATTATGGTCCGTCTCCAGGCTCGGCTGAGGAAACTTTTGGTGCCGTGATGAAGAGTTCTTTTGCTCCTTATCGTGATGAACTGTTTATTTCTACGAAGGCTGGCCATGACATGTGGGCAGGTCCTTACGGCACTTGGGGGTCGCGCAAGCATTTGATGGCGGGAATCGACCAGAGCTTGCGGAGGATGAATGTGGATTATGTGGATATCTTTTATTCTCATCGTTATGATCCGGAAACTCCGCTGGAGGAAACTTTACAGGCATTGGTGGATATCGTTCATCAAGGAAAGGCTTTGTATGTGGGACTGTCAAAATATCCTTATGATGTTGCTCTCTCTGCTTATCAGTATTTAAAGGACCAGCACGTGCCTTGCCTTATTTATCAAGGAAGGTACAATCTGTTGAATCGGGATCCTCGGAAAGCGGGCTTGCTTGATTTGGCGAAAGAGCAGGGAGCAGGTTTCGTGGCCTTTTCCCCTCTTGCACAAGGATTGTTGTCCGATAGGTATCTCTATGGAATTCCTGACGATTCGCGCATTGCACGGGGTGGATACTTGAAGAAGGAGGCACTTACCGAAGAGGTGATGGGTAAACTGAGGGAGTTGGATGAGGTAGCTTTGCTTCGTGGGCAGACATTGGCTGAAATGGCATTGGCTTGGTTATTGCAGCAGCAAGAAGTCACTTCGGTCATTGTGGGTGCCAGTTCGGTGGACCAGCTGGCCAGCAATCTGAAAGCTTTGGATAGTCCGGAGTTTGATGAGGCTGAGCTTCAGCGGATTGATGCGATTGTTAATGGAAAGATGGAATGATAAATGACGAATCTTTATGACTAAGATCTTATTTTCTGCACTTGCTTTATGTGGAGTGCTTTCTTTACAAGCGGAAACGGTAGATGTTTCTCGCTTTCGTTATGCCGGACCTTTTCCGGTAAATGCACCTTATTTGGTCGATTCGGTCGATGTGAATGCGAAGGCGTTTGCTTCGGAAGAAATGTTGGATTGGCCTGTCTCTACCAAAGAATTGGGTGGAGCAGATTTTATAGACGTCACTCAGACGAATGAACGGGTGGCAGGATATGCTTTGCATTTGGCTTCTTTTTCTGTGGAAAACACAAGATATGCTAAGGTAAATGTCAAGGTAAAGGGACTTTCTGCTTATCGTCTTTATGTGGATGGAGAACAGGTCGATGGAAAAGATATGGCATGGAACCCTGCAACTCATCAGGTGGTGGTGAAGTATCTTTCTCAGCCTGGAAAATCGGAAACTCCTTCTGTAGAAGTAGAAACCGCTGAGGAAGGGGTGCTGGCTTTGCGGGAGGATGGTAAGCACTTGTTTACTATGGATGATGTGTTGCATGGGCAGCGCATTACGGGTACGTCTCTATCTCCTGATGGCAAGTTCTTGATTGCGGCATATCATACCACCTTGAAAGGGGGAAATAGTTCCAACCAGACGAAGGTCGTGGAACTTGCTACCGGACATGTCGTGGCCGTTCGTACGGAATCGTTGCGGTGGATGCCCTGCAGCAGTCTTTATTATTTTATCCGTCGAGGGATGAACGGTAATGAATTGGTCGTTGTCAATCCGACTACAGGGGTGGAATCTCTTTGGGCTGACCAACTGCCAGATGCTCCGTTTGTCATGGGACCTACAGAAGATTTCTTGGTTTTTATGCAGGAACGTCAGGGTCCGAAGGAACAAAAAGAGGTGTATCAGATAGTAGAGCCGGATGACCGAATCCCTGGATGGCGCAATCGTATGTATCTCAGCCTTTATGATCGGAAAACAGGCGTCTTGCAACCCTTGACTTATGGTTACCGGAATACCACTTTCGCTGATTTGTCGAGTGATGGGCGGTACCTCTTGTTTATGGTCAGCACTCAGAGACTGACCAAGCGACCGACTACCTTAATGAGTCTTTATCGCATGGATCTTCAAACGAGAAAGGTGGATACGTTGGTCGAAAAGGATGGATTTATCAGTCAAGCGGTGTTTTCTCCCGATGGAAAGAAAATCTTGTTGTCGGGTTCTCCTGAAGCATTCAATGGAATAGGCAAGAACGTGGAACCAGGACAAACTCCCAGCATGTTTGATTATCAATTGTTCTCCTTGGATATTGCGTCTAAAAAGGTTGTTCCGCTTACGCGTGACTTTAATCCGAGTATCCAAAAATTTATGTGGAGCACGACCGATGGACTGATTTATTTTACAGCTGAAGATAAAGATAGCGTCAATCTTTTTCAAATGAATCCGGAAAAGAACCGAATCCATAAGGTAGAAGTCCCCGAAGAAAATATCGCAGCTTTTTCCTTGGCTCGCCAAGACCGGAAACTCGCTTTTTACGGGGAGAGTGCATCGAATGCACAGCGGCTATATACATTGAATACGAAAAATCTGAAGACCACATTAGTAGATGACGTGAGCGGGCGCTCACTGGCTGGTGTGGAATTGGGAACCTGTGAAGCATGGAATTTTGTGAATTCACGTGGGGATACGATTTATGGACGCTTTTATTTGCCTCCTCATTTTGATGCTTCTCGGAAGTATCCGATGATTGTCAATTATTATGGCGGATGCAGTCCTACCAGTCGAAGTTTCGCTACACGCTATCCTCAGCATGCGTATGCTGCTTTGGGGTATGTAGTATATGTAGTTGAACCGAGTGGAGCTAGCGGATTCGGGCAGAAGTTCTCGGCTCGTCATGTAAATACGTGGGGTGAATTTGTTGCGGATGATATCATAGAAGGAACCCAGCGTTTCGTAGCCGAACATTCGTATGTCGACGCATCCAAAATTGGTTGTATCGGAGCTTCTTACGGTGGATTCATGACACAATATCTTCAAACGAAAACCGATATCTTTGCTGCTGCCATTTCACATGCAGGCATCAGTTCCATTGCAAGTTACTGGGGAGAAGGTTATTGGGGGTATTCTTATGGAGAAGTTGCTTCTGCCAATAGTTACCCTTGGAATAATCCGGAAATGTATACCCGCCAGAGTCCTCTGTTTCGTGCAGAGAAAGTGCGTACCCCTTTGCTTTTCTTGCATGGCTCGGCCGATACGAATGTTCCAATAGGAGAAAGTATCCAAATGTTTAATGCCTTGAAATTGTTGGGTCGTGAAACTGCCTTTGTGGTGGTGGATGGTCAGGACCATCATATTCAGGAATATGGCAAGCGCTTGCAGTGGCAGGCTACCATCTTCGCATGGTTCGCTAAATGGTTACAAGGAGATAAAAGTTGGTGGGACAGCCTTTATCCTCCCAAACATTTGTGATTTCTTGAACTGAATAGTTAATGTTCTATAATAGAACGTTTAGAGTTTGTAATAGCTTTGAACGTTCTATTATTTTTGTCTGTAAAGAATCTTTTATATGAATGAATTGGTAATTATTGTTGGGCTGATTTTCTTGAACGGCGTTTTTGCGATGTCAGAGGTAGCTCTTATTTCCGCTCGTAAGTCGCGTTTGACTGCGGATGCAAAAAAAGGAAGTTCTACGGCTCGTATGGCCTTGAAATTGGCGAATGAACCCGACCGCTTTTTGTCTACGGTGCAGATTGGCATCACATTGATAGGTATATTGACCGGTATTTACTCAGGAAACAAGATAGCGGCTGATGTGACGGAGGTTTTATTGACTTGGGGAGTGTCAATACATTATGCTTCGGCATTGGCTCAGGGATTGATTGTCGTGGTTGTGACTTTCCTCAGTATTATATTCGGTGAATTAGTTCCGAAGCGTATTGGAATGAGTATGGCAGAAAAGATAGCAAAAGTGATGGCACGTCCTATGAATATTTTGTCTATCATTGCTTTGCCTTTTGTCTGGTTGCTGTCGAAGAGTACTGAACTGATGTTTAATTTGTTGGGTATAAAAGGATCGGACAATAAAGTGACAGAAGAGGAAATCAAATCAATTATCCAAGAAGGAGCGGAAGTGGGACAAGTGCAACCCGTAGAGCAGGATATTATGCAGCGTGTCTTTTTGTTGGGAGATTTGAAAGTAGGGTCCATCATGACGCATCAGGGCGATATCATCTGTTTGGATGTGAAAATGAGTTCATTGCAGGTGAAGCAAGTGATAAGTAAGCATTTATTTGAATTTTATCCTGTTGCAGAAGGTGGATTGGATAGAGTTTGTGGAGTAGTCCAGTTGAAAGATTTGGTTCTTCATTGGGATGAGCCTGATTTCAATTTGAGGTCTTTGACGAATGAGGCTACTTATTTTCATGAGAATATGAATGTTTACAAAGTGCTCGAATTGATGAAAGCTAAGAAAATCAGCCGTGCATTGGTTTGTGATGAATTTGGTGCATGTACGGGGATTATAACTTTGAAGGATATTCTGGAAGGATTGGTGGGTACTGTTGATGAAGGAGATGAAGAACCGGAAATTATAGCCCGTACCAATAAAGATGGTTGGTTGATTGATGGTCAATGTCCGATGCATCACTTCTTGACTTATTTTAATCGGCAGGAATTGTTCGAGAAATCTGATTTTCATACGTTGGGGGGCTTGATCTTGCAGCATTTGCAGTCAATACCTAGAAGTGGCGAGATCCTGGAGTGGAATGGCTTTCTTTTTGAAGTCGTAGATATGGACGGGGCGAGAATCGATAAGGTTTTAGTCACTCTTCAAACTACTGAAAAAGAAAATAAGTAAAATGTTTTATCGAATATAATTGATTGGAAAGCTGTCTTACTTTAAAGAAAACAATGTTTTTAGGGTAAGTTGATCCTCGAAAACCGAATTTAGGTTGAACGTAGTTGTAACCGATACACGCGTGCGTGAATATAATTAGGTAGGTGAAAAAATGCCATTTCAAGGAAACTGAAAGTCTTTTACATTTTAATTCATTTATAATCAATAAGATAGAAGAAAAGTAAGAAAAAAAGGAGAAAAAAAGATAAAAAAGTTTGCAGATATCGCAAAAGTGCGTACCTTTGCAACCGCTTTCGAGAGGGAAACGCGATAAAGATGAAATTCTGATGAAAGGATAAGCGACAGAAGTTACTTCATTGCTGCACTGAGTATCTAACCTTACTAAGAGTAAGGGAGCGAGAAAGGATAAGCGGAAGTCCTTTAAAATCGCCTAAAAAACTTTTTAAAAATTTTCTTTAAAAAGTTTGGCGGTTTAAAAAGTTTGCCTTACCTTTGCAAACGCTTTCCGATAAGAAAGCCACTCAAGAAAAGAGTTCTTTG
>JAHHQU010000069.1 GCA_020026225.1 Phocaeicola sp.
TATAAACTAAAATATTGAATATCAGTAGATAAAGATGCTTTTAAGGGACGACTAATTACCGAAACGCTTCCTGACTGAATATAAAAAAGCTGCATTGGGATGGAGTTTTACCTCACTCTCCCAACGCAGCAATTATTTTTTCGTCATGCGACTTGCTATCCTTTCAACAGACCATCCATCGCAAAACAACCCTTATAATCAGATTCCCAAAGATGCTTTAACAGCTTCTGTCTTAGCTTTAGCCTCAGCAACAGCTGAACCATAGCACTTAGGACAAGCCATTTCACCTTTGATTTCCATATAGAACTTAATCTTTGGTTCAGTACCTGAAGGACGAACAGAAACCTTTGTACCGTCTTCTGTAAAGAACTGAAGAACGTTAGATGGTTCTGGCATATCCAAATCAGTCACATTACCTTCGCCATCAGTTGCCTTCAAGCTCTTGTAATCCTTAACCAAAACGACTTTAGATCCGCCCAATTCTTTAGGAGGACATGCACGGAAGTTATCCATCATCGCCTTGATTTCTTCAGCACCGCTCTTACCCGGTTTAACGACGTTGACAGTCACTTCATTAGAGAAACCATATTCTACATAGATTTCCATCAAGATATCATACAAAGTCTTGCCCTGATCCTTAGCCCAAGCACAGATTTCAGCCAACAAAGAACATGCTGAAACAGCATCTTTATCACGTACGAAATCTTCAGCCAAGAAGCCGTAGCTTTCTTCACCACCACCAATGTACTGTTTGATACCTTCATTCAAACGAATCTGACGAGCAATCCATTTGAAGCCAGTGTAGCAGTCGTACATTTCAATATTGTTCTTTTCAGCTACTTTCTTGATCAAATCAGTAGTAACGATAGTCTTCACGATAAATTCGTTACCCTTCATCTTACCCATAGCGATACGGTTCTTGATGATATAATACAAGAAGATCAAGCAAGTTTGGTTACCATTAATCAATACCCATTCGCCATTGCTGTTCTTGCAAGCCATACCTACACGGTCAGCATCAGGGTCAGAAGCCATAACGATATCACCATCGATTGATTTTGCCAAGTTGATAGCCAATGTCAAAGCTTCAGCATTTTCAGGGTTCGGAGAAACAACTGTCGGGAAGTTACCATCCTTAATCATCTGTTCTGGTACGCAATGTACATTTTCAAAGCCCCACAATTTCAATGACTGCGGAATCAACATCATACCTGTACCGTGGATAGGAGTATAAACAATCTTCAAATCTTTCTGACGTTTGATAACTTCAGGATCGATAGAAATTGAATGAACCTGTTCCAAGTAGATATCATCGATATCCTTACCGATAATCTGAATCAAGTCTTTGTTGCCCTGGAATTTGATATCAGCAGCAGAAGCAATCTTATTCACTTCTTCAATGATGCCTTTATCGTGTGGAGCCAAAACCTGTGCACCATCATCCCAATAAGCCTTATAACCGTTGTATTCTTTCGGGTTATGTGAAGCAGTCAAAATGATACCGCTCTGGCATCCCAAATGACGGATAGCGAAAGACATTTCAGGAGTCGGACGCATGTCATCAAACAAATAAACTTTAATGCCGTTGGCAGAGAAAATGTCAGCAGAAATTTCTGCGAACAAACGGCTGTTGTTACGACAGTCATGACCCACTACTACAGAGATGTCTTTCTTGCCAGCAAAACATTTATTCAAGTAGTTTGACAAACCTTGAGTGGCAGCACCCACTGTATAAATGTTCATACGGTTTGAACCTACTCCCATAATACCGCGCAAGCCACCGGTACCGAATTCCAAATTCTTATAAAAAGCTTCAATCAAATCGGTTTTATCCGGATTTTCAATCAAGCGTTTTACCTCAGCCTGAGTTTCAGCATCGTATGCCGGAGACAACCAATTCTGAGCCTTCTCAGTACACAGTCTGATCAATTCTTCATTTTCCATAATATCTTTATTTTATTTTTAGTTAGTGAATTCTTTATAGTGACAAATTTAAAATAATCATTCTATTTTTCCTAATATTTAGACTAAGAAAAAATAAGGAATCGCAAGAAAGAATCAAGCGGCAGGAAGCGAACGACCAATTTTCCCTTATTTTCTGCCATGATCGTACCTATATAATAGGGAAAAGGCTGAGAGCACTTTTCCCGTCCTTGAGAAAATGCCTCAGCCTTCTTATTTTTTCCGCCTGTAATCAGAACCTTATTTTACTTTATAGCGTTCACCTGTAGCTTTTACATACTCTTTCAAGAAATTCTCAGGATAACCCGGACGTTCCAAAGGAGCCACATTGCCTGATTTCGGACGAACCAAACGACCGTTTTCTACTTTCTTTCTAGCACCGTCGTTATAACGTACAATCAAGAATTCGCCCAATTTCTTCCAACTGTCAACAGCTGCACGAGCAGTCATATCCGTATAGTTAGCCAAGAATTCCTGAGCCTTTTTAGGATCCTGCTGATACAGTTTCATAGCCTGTGCTTCGATACCCTCCTGTGACTGGTCGAAAGTGTCTTCCAAGCCATTCTGCACATTGCGCATATCTTCAATCATCAGATTATAACGAGGACGAATCATATCTGCTACCCAGTTGTAAATCCAGAACGCTGAATCCCATGAGAAAGTCACACAGTCACCGTTACCTTCTTGATATGGATATGGCACACGGTCGGTAGCACAATACACTGGAGTGAAAACAGTCATATTGGCATCATCCAATCCAAACCACATAACGCCACCAATCATATCCGGCATATTTCCGCGAAGCTGAGAAACAAAGGCAAAAGCACTCTGCTGAGTAGAGATAGGACGTTCGTTGAAATATTCTTTTCCATCTACCTTAAATGTCAATGGAGACAAGCGGTAAGGCATTTCAAATGGGCCAGCACCGAAATCTTTGGTAATATCAAGAGGAGTACCTTCATAATGGTCACGCATAGCACGCTGTACATCACGAACAGACAATTTTGTTTCCGGTTTGATGAAAAGAGGCATTTCTTCATCACTTTCACCTAAGATATAAGGAAGATAAGCATCGCCTACAGTCTTGTTGAACTGATTGTAGAAACTCCATACACGGGCTTCACAAAAACGAACGCCTCCAAAATCCAATGGATTATACGCCTTAGAGAAGCTGAACTCAGAATTTTTGCCATTGAAATAACCTTTTTCACGAGCAAAAGAAATCACATCCGGTGAATAAAGACAGTTTTCCTTGTCATTCATGTTGAACTTGTGAATACGGCTCTGGTTGGCATGGGCTGCAATGCAGTCATCCGGTATGCGGACAGCCACCCATACGGCTCCCTTGACACCTGGACCTTTACCTATCATTTCCATGATCCACGCTTCATTCGGGTCTGCGATTGAGAATGATTCACCACCGCTCTTATAACCATATTCTTTAACCAAGTCTGTCATCACCTTAATGGCTTCTTTCGCTGTACGTGAACGCTGCAGAGCCAAATAAATCAGATTTCCGTAATCGATGACACCAGTAGGGTCAACCAATTCCGAACGGCCACCAAAAGTCGTTTCGCCGATAGACACCTGATATTCGTTGATGTTACCAATCACATTGTAAGTCTGCTTCACTTCGGCAATGCTTCCATTGTAACCGCCATCTTCCCAGTCAAAAATCTGACGTACTTCCCCTGCTTTGTGAGTAGCAGCAGGCAAATGACATAACCAACCAAACATTCCGTACGAATCGGCCGAATAAGAAACCATCACAGAACCATCCGTTGATGCCTTCTTGCCAACAATGAAGTTGGTACAAGCCCAACCGTTCACTACAAAAGCTGCCAACAATACAGCAGCCATCAATACTCTTTTCATCATAAGTATAAAGGTCTATAATAATTAAATTTTAAATTGTTTTCTTGTTTCATTGCCACAGCAATCAGTTACTATAACTTTCACCACATGAGGGACTCCCCGCTTTATCTTTTCCTTGTCTTGAATGACCAAAACACCTTTTTTCAAGCCAAACAACACAAATTTCCCATCTACAAAAACCTTATAGGCAGCTATTCCCGAAGCCTCGTCCTTTACCTTCATCCGAATGTTTCGGGTAGCTTTCCATTTCGTACGCTCCACAGGAGTAATCACGGGAGGAACCGTGTCCACTGCCACCGAAAATGTTCCTAAAGCACGAACCTTCGCACGATACCATCCTTTTTCCAACTTACCGATAACCGGACCACTCCATTTTCCATCTTGCTGCTTGAGATAATATTTCTTCGGATTCGATACCGGCATATTTCGAACTCCGATTGCCAGCGGACAATAGCTATGCAATGGAGTGTTTCCTGCATCCAACACATATTTGTATGAAACTCCCACACTATCGGGAATTACATGAACATCCAAAGGGACATCGGTGTAAACATATCCTTTAGGAACCATCAACTCCAAACCCGGTCGCTGGACAATCGTATTACGGGAAACTCTCAGCCACTCCCCTTCAAATGGAGGAAGAGCCGGAAGCGACTGTTTTTTGCCTCTTACCGTAAACCGATACGTCCTGCGGTTTCCAAAATCATCTTCCAAGACATAACGGAAATGGTAATCACGCTCTTCACTGACAGTGACGATTCCTCGCTCAGGGCCAACCTTCAGCAAACGCAAGCGGTTTCCAGGTTCCTTATATGAACGCATAATCCAACGACGGGTACGAACCCGCTCATCAAAATCGACAAAAGAATTAATCATTCGATTTTCATCAGGCAACACAGCATCCGTAACACTATGAAAAACCTTTTTGTCATCTACATATAAAGTAACGGAATGAACGCCGTACACATTGTGGGTATTATTCATCAAATCCTTTGCACTGATACCCGCATAAATCTTTCCCCATGCATGTATCAAGGATACAGAAGCGACGGGAATCATTTTCTTCCGATACGAACCTTCTACGACACCTTGCCCAAGAACCGGATAAACGGCCAAATGAGTTGCCACCGGTGCTTTGGTATCGCTCAAATACTTCTTGAAATAGGGCATCGGGTTCAAATACTCATCCGTTGCCGTCTTTCGCAGCTCCAAATGCAGATGCGGTCCTGCCGAAGCCCCTTCATTTCCACTCCAAGCGATAATATCTCCTTTCTTTACAGGAAACATGGCAGGCTTAGGATACAAATTACAAACGAAAGTCTCATTCGCATACTGATAATTACGGACAAATCGTTCCACTTTGGGCGCAAAACGAAGCACATGACCATACACTGAAGTCTGGCCATTAGGATGAGCGATATAAATGGCCTGCCCGTATCCGCCATGCTGCACCGCTACACGAGCCACATACCCATCTGCTATGCAACGCACTGGATGTCCTACGCTCCCTTTTGTCTTGATATCCAATCCATTATGAAAATGATTGGTACGTAGTTCTCCAAAATTCGCACTCAATAACAACGGGAAATCAAAAGGGGAAGAATAAACAATCGTATCTTTGGCGGAACAAGCCAAAGACAACAAACACCCTAACAGACATACTTGTATTTTATACATCACTCTAAACTTTTTCAGTTCACTCATTCATCCTACTCTGCAAAGATAAGATTTTTTCAAAATCATCACACCATACGCACCATGGATTTCTCGATAAAGGGGACTAATATTTCATAAATATTTAGGATATATGCAGGAATTTGTCTACTTTTGCGGTCGCAAAATAAAACGACAAAACATGACTAGACTCAAAACGAACATGGACACCCTGCACAAGGTGTCTTTCTTCAACGTAGGGTATGCTATAAAGACCCAATGGTACAGCGGATTCTGCTAACAGATTGGTCGAAAACGAATCTTCTCCAAGACTTATTAAAAGTGAAAAGACGAACAGTCTTTTCCTTATTGCAAGGTACCCTTTTCGGGGAATAAAGCGTTATTTACCTCTTTCACACAGAAAAATTATGATTTCAATTATAGCAACCATGCTTACCGGCATCCTTTTAGGATACTTTTTAAAAGACAAGAAATTTACCCAACATACGGGCAAAACCATATCTCTCACAATCTTTACCATGCTTTTCATCATGGGACTGAACATCGGCTCCAACAAAGAGCTCATTGAGAACTTAGGAGAATTCGGATGGCAGGCAGCCATCATTTCCGTATCAGCCACTTGCGGAAGCATTTTAGCTTCGTGGATTATATTCAGATTATTCTTCAAAGAACACACTCAAAATCAAGAACAAGAATGAAAGGAAGCCTTACCGTCATCGCCTTTTTCGCAACAGGTTGCCTATTAGGCCTATACCATATTATTCCGCTCGATTTGCAGAAGACCAATCTGTCCATGTACATTCTTTATGCTTTGATGCTGCAAGTAGGTATAAGCATCGGTTCCAGCAAAGACTTGAGCCAAGCTGTCCGCAAATTCCAGCCCAAGCTCCTGCTGATACCTTTGGCCACCGTAGGAGGAACCTTGATTTTTTCCGCAATAGCCAGTTTGCTCCTTTCACAATGGAGCCTATTTGACTGCATGGCAGTAGGAAGCGGCTTTGCCTACTATTCCTTGTCATCCGTATTGATAACACAAATAAAGGAACCCTCACTGGGACTCCAATTGGCCACCGAGTTGGGAACCATCGCCCTCTTGTCAAACATCTTCCGCGAAATGATGTCTTTGGTAGGAGCTCCCCTTCTGGCACGCTATTTTGGAAAATTCGCACCTATTTCAGCCGCAGGAGTCAACTCAATGGATGTGGTCCTTCCGGCCATCACACAATATTCGGGTAAGGACATGATTCCTATCGCTATCTTTCATGGATTGCTGATTGACACGTCCGTACCATTTTTCGTATCATTTTTTTGCCAGCTTTAATTGACAGCTGGCATTTTTTATATCCCTACAGATACAACAATCAAAAGGATTTCGTAATTTTGCAGAAAATATTGTTTAAAAGCATTGCTTAATTACTGAATGATAGAGAAACATATTGTTTTGGAAGATATCGATCCGGTAATCTTCTATGGCGTAAACAACGTCAACATACAAATGATAAAAGCCTTATTTCCCAAACTTCGTATCGTGGCACGGGGCAACGTCATGAAAATAATGGGAGATGAAGAAGAAATGTGTGCATTTGAGGAAGCTGTGCAAGCGCTGGAAAAGTACTGTGTAAAATACAATTCACTCAACGAAGAAGCCATACTCGACATTGTCAAAGGGAAATCACCTCAACATGAACAGACGGGCGAAGCCATCGTTTTCAGCGTTTCAGGCAAACCCATCGTTCCACGAAGTGCCAACCAGTTGAAATTAGTGCGCCAGTTTGAAAAAAACGATATGATCTTCGCTATCGGCCCCGCCGGTTCCGGTAAGACCTATACAGCCATCGCCTTGGCGGTCCGAGCTCTCAAGAACAAAGAAATCAAACGCATCATATTAAGTCGTCCTGCAGTAGAAGCCGGTGAAAAACTCGGATTCCTTCCAGGTGACATGAAAGACAAGATCGATCCTTAACTTGCAACCTCTATACGATGCACTGCAAGATATGATTCCGGCAGCCAAGCTGAAAGAATTTCTCGAACTGGATGTCATTCAGATTGCACCGCTTGCTTTCATGCGAGGCAGAACGTTGAACGATGCGGTGGTCATCCTTGATGAGGCTCAAAATACCACAACCCAACAGATCAAGATGTTCTTGACCCGTATGGGCATGAATACCAAGATGATTATCACCGGTGACATGACCCAGATTGACCTGCCTGCATCACAAACCTCGGGACTGGTACAAGCCCTTCGGATTCTAAAAGATGTAAAAGGTATCGGATTCATCGAAATGAACAAGAAAGATATCGTACGCCACAAGCTGGTAACCCGAATCGTTGACGCGTATGAGAAGTTCGATGAAAAGATGAAAGCTGAACGTCAGGAACGAAAGGCTGCCAAACAGAAGGAAGAAGAAAATAAAACAAAAGAAGAATCCAACTAGAACATAATTCATTAACAATTAATAGAATTAGGAAATGAGTAAAGCATTAACAAAAACAGATTTTAACTTTCCGGGTGAAAAAAGTGTTTACCACGGTAAAGTACGTGATGTATACAACATCAACGACGAGAAATTAGTAATGGTTGCAACTGACCGTATCTCTGCATTCGACGTTATTTTGCCTGAAGGTATTCCTTACAAAGGTCAAATGTTGAATCAGATTGCCGCTAAATTCTTGGACGCAACTTCAGACATCTGCCCGAACTGGAAATTGGCTACTCCAGACCCAATGGTCACTGTAGGTGTATTGTGCGAAGGTTTCCCAGTAGAAATGATTGTTCGTGGTTACCTTTGCGGTAGCGCTTGGCGTGCTTACAAGAGCGGCGTACGTGAAATCTGCGGTATCACTCTTCCTGAAGGAATGCGTGAAAACGAAAAATTCCCACACCCAATCATCACTCCGACTACAAAAGCTGAAATCGGTGCTCACGACGAAGATATTTCTAAGGAAGAAATTTTGGCTCAGGGTCTTGCTACACCAAAAGAATACGAAATTTTGGAAAAATACACCATGGCCTTGTTTGAACGCGGTACTCAGATTGCAGCAGAACGTGGCTTGATTTTGGTTGACACCAAATATGAATTCGGTAAACACAACGGTGAAATTTACTTGATGGACGAAATCCATACTCCAGACTCTAGCCGTTACTTCTACGCAGAAGGTTACCAGGAACGTTTTGAAAAAGGGGAAGCTCAGAAACAGCTTTCTAAAGAATTCGTACGCGAATGGTTGATGGACAACAACTTCCAGGGCAAAGAAGGTCAGACAGTTCCTGAAATGACTCCTGAAATTGTAAATTCTATCAGCGAACGTTACATCGAACTTTACGAACACATCACCGGTGAAACTTTCGTAAAAGCAAATACCGACGAAATCCACGCTCGTATCGAAAAGAACGTAACTGAATATTTGAATAAATAATTTATCAAACATCATACGGTTTGCCGGCCTGTCTTGCGACAGACCGGCTTCCGTGTTTTTGTTCATTGAAAGAAGTTTCTAAAATCCCTACCCTATGTCAAATTATCCACAAGAAAATATCAAGCCCTACAACGAAGACGAAAGGAAAGCAGTGCAAGTAGAAAAAATGTTCGATAACATCGCCCCTACTTATGACAACTTAAACCACGTACTTTCTATGGGAATTGACAAGAGTTGGCGACGCAAAGCTATCAACCTACTGAAGGCATTCCATCCACAGCACATGATGGATGTGGCTACTGGAACTGGCGACTTCGCCATACAAGCATGCCAAGTGCTTCAACCTCAAGAGCTGATAGGTACCGACATCTCTGAAGGCATGATGAATGTGGGCCGCGAGAAAGTGAAAGCAGCCAGTCTGGAAAAGCAGATTTCATTTGCCAAAGAAGACTGCACTTCCCTCACCTTCCCCGACAACCGCTTCGATGCCATCACAGTGGCTTTCGGCATCAGAAACTTTGAGAACCTGGACAAAGGACTGAAAGAAATGCACCGCGTGCTTACTCCCGGCGGACACCTCGTCATACTGGAACTTTCAGAGCCCGAAGTTTTCCCCATGAAACAGCTGTATTCCCTCTACTCGAAAGTAGTCATCCCTACTATCGGAAAGCTACTTTCTAAGGACCGAAGCGCTTACACCTACCTGCCAGAATCAATCAAAGCTTTTCCTCAAGGAGAGATTATGCAAGAAATCATTCGAAAGGCAGGATTTAGTCAAGTGTCTTTCAAGAGACTGACTATGGGTATCTGTACCCTTTACTTTGCAACGAAATAACTTTAACTTTTACTGACATGAAAAAATTTGGCTTAATCGGTTACCCACTTGGACACTCTTTCTCCAAGAACTATTTCAATGAAAAATTTCATTCTGAAAATATTGATGCAGAATATGTGAATTTTGAAATACCAACTATCGAGGATTTGCCTAAAGTCATCACTTCAAATCCCAACTTGGCAGGGTTCAACGTAACGATTCCGTACAAAGAGCAAGTCATACCTTACTTGAATGCCATCGACAAAGACGCCGAAGCGATTGGAGCTGTAAATGTGGTCAAAGTGGATCATGTCAAAGGTAAAACGCTATTGACCGGTTATAATTCAGACTTCATCGGATTCACACAATCCATTGAATCGCTGTTGGAGCCTCAGCATAAAAAGGCGTTGATTCTTGGTACTGGCGGAGCCTCAAAGGCCATTCACTATGCATTGAAGAGACTGGGTCTGGAATGTCTGTTTGTCTCCAGAACACATAAAGATGAGCACACCATTACCTACAAAGACCTAACACCTGCCATCATGGACGAATATAAGGTTATCGTCAATTGCAGTCCGGTAGGCATGTACCCACAAGCTGATGAGTGTCCGAATATCCCGTATGAATGCCTTACCCAGCAACATCTACTATACGACCTTCTTTATAATCCGGATACGACACTCTTCATGAAAAAAGGAGCAGACCAAGGGGCTACTGTAAAGAACGGATTAGAAATGCTGCTTCTTCAGGCTTTCGGAACTTGGGACATTTGGAAACGCTAACATGCTTACTTTATGAAAAAGAAATTGGGCATGGCCTTGATAGCACTGATGGTGCTTATGGGCGTTCTGACCCTTGGAGGCAGCTTTTATTTAATCGACTATTCCTTGCGACCGGAAAATGAGAATAAGGACCAAGCGAAAACGATGGCCCTGATGTGTGACCGATATCCACAAATCACAACATGGTTGGATAGTCTGCAACAGCATCACGCATTGCGTGACACCTTCATCACCGCTCCCGACGGCATCTGTCTGCACGCTTATTATGCCGCAGCCTCTCGTCCCAAACGTGAAACGGCAGTAATCGTACACGGTTACACCGACAGTTCCATACGCATGTTTCATATTGGATACCTCTATAACCACTCACTCGATTTCAATGTTTTGATTCCTGACCTCCGCAATTCGGGACTTTCGGAAGGTGAAGCAATCCAAATGGGGTGGCTCGACCGAAAGGATGTCTTACAATGGATTGACCTTGCTCCTTCCATTTTCGGAGATTCTATTCAAACTGTAGTTCATGGAATCTCCATGGGAGCAGCTACTACCATGATGGTCTCGGGTGAGAAACTGCCATCGCAAATCAAATGCTTTGTGGAAGATTGTGGATATACCAGTGTTTGGGACCAGTTCGAGAAAGAACTGAACGAACAATTCGGTTTGCCGGCATTCCCTCTCCTTCATGTAAGCAGCTGGCTATGCGACTTGCAATTAGGATGGAATTTCAAGGAAGCTTCTGCTCTCAAGCAAGTGGAACGTTGCCACCTTCCGATGTTCTTCATCCACGGTGACGCCGATGCTTACGTTCCTACCTACATGGTTCATGAATTGTATGATGCCAAGCCTCAACCCAAGGAATTATGGGTGGTTCCTAAAACGAGTCATGCCAAATCCTATATGAACCATCCGGAAGAATATACAGAACATGTGAGAAAGTTTGTCGGCAAATACATAGTCGTCCCTTAAGAACATTTTTATCTATTGATATTCAATAATTTAGTTTATAA
>JAHHQU010000070.1 GCA_020026225.1 Phocaeicola sp.
TCAATTTATCGATAGTAGCCATCTTCTTAACAGCCTTACGGATTGTCGGGAAGTTAGTCAACATACCACCCGGCCAACGTTCGATTACATAAGGCATATTTACAGAAGCTGCTTTCTCAGCAACTACCTGCTTAGCTTGTTTCTTAGTAGCAACGAAAAGGACTTTCTTGCCTGATTTTGCGATCTGCTTCAAAGCTTCTGCAGCTTCTTCTACTTTTACAACGGTTTTGTTAAGGTCGATGATATGGATACCGTTGCGTTCCATAAAAATATAAGGAGCCATAGCTGGGTTCCACTTTCTTTTCAAGTGTCCGAAGTGGCAGCCTGCTTCCAATAATGTATCAAAATTTACTCTTGACATTGTTTTAATCTTTAAATCGTTTACTTTCTTTTTTGTTTAAATTGAACCAACTGTCAGGTAGTCTCTCCACCAAATCGCTGTTGGGGAGAATCCAAACAGTTTAGATACTAAACGCTTTTTCAGTTATCAGTTTTTTGAGTTTTAAGTTCCAAGTAATTTCAGCTTACGCCGACATAGGTTGAAACTTTTCAACTAGCAAACTTATAAACCCAAAATTAACGTTTACTGAACTGGAATCTTCTACGTGCTTTTGGACGACCTGGTTTCTTACGTTCAACTGCACGAGGGTCACGAGTCATGAAGCCTTCCATACGGAGAGTCTTCTTATCTTCTGGATTGATTTTAACCAATGCACGAGCGATAGCCAGACGCAAAGCCTGTGACTGACCTGTGAAACCGCCACCGCACAAGTTAACTTTAATATCGTACTTTTCAGCAACTTCCAATTTGTTAAGAGGCTGCTTAACTACATACTGAAGGATAGATGATGGAAAGTACTGTGCAAGGTCTCTCTTGTTAATAGTAATCTTTCCTGTACCTTCGCTGACGAATACACGAGCGATAGCGCTCTTACGTCTGCCTAATGCATTTACTACTTCCATTCTATTTTATTTAAGTGTATTAATATCGATAACTTTCGGAGTCTGAGCTTCGTGTTTGTGTTCAGCACCTTCGTAAACATACAAATTGCTCAGCAACTTAGCTCCCAATTTATTTTTAGGAAGCATACCTTTAACTACTCTCTTCAACAGTTTTTCTGCGCCATTAGGCTTAGCCATCAAGCGAGCTGGAGTGATTTCGCGCTGACCACCTGGGTAGCCTGTGTAGCTCAAATACACTTTGTCATTCCATTTGTTACCTGTAAATTTCACTTTGTCAGCGTTGATAATGATAACGTTATCACCGCAATCCACATGAGGGGTAAAGTTAGGTTTGTACTTTCCTCTCAACAGTTTCGCAACTTTAGAACCGAGACGGCCTACGACCTGATCGGTTGCATCAACTACGATCCATTCTTTAGTCGCAGTTTCTTTGTTTGCAGAAATGGTCTTAAAACTTAAAGTATCCACTCTTAATTCTTTTTTAAATGTTAACTACTAAAAAACAATTTTTTCATCAAGCTCCACCCTTCCGGACAAGAAGAATCAAGCTTTCAGAACTAAATTTTTATCACTATTTGATAATAATCGGCTCGCAAAGGTACGGCTTTTATTTTAAATGACAAAAAAAACAGAATCTTTTTTCTACTAAGACGCTGATTGACAAAAAAGAACCGCAGCCTCTCATGAAGCTGCGGTTTTTCTTTATTTCAATCTTAGGCCGTATCTTTCACAAAGAAAAAATCACGCCCTTCAAATTATATTCGAAAACAAAAAACATGATTATCTGATAATGTCCTTCGGATATTCATTAGGCATCACCACTCGTTTCCAGGTTTCATAACACCATGTATCAATTCGGTTGCCATTAATGTCCTCTTTCAAGAAATATTTCAAAACCATCACTTCACCACCCTTCATTTCGAATTCAAGTACGTTCTTATGTCCTACCAACTGAGGCAAATGAAGATTCTTCTCAACCGTTTCAACATACGAATTGAAAGAAGTCTGTTCATAAGTACCTGAACCGATAATGATGGCTCCATTAGGCGTCATAACCAAGTTTGTAAATTTACCGTCATCTGATAAGATCTTCAATGAATTACTTGTTTTAAGCTCTCCTGGAAGTCCCGGTGAACTAGAACGATAGAAACACATCTGCCATACTCCATTCAATTTAGCAGGTGTAGCATTAGACTGTGCCATAGTAAAACCTACAGTAGAAAGCAACATTGCTGCTAATAAAAAAATTCTGCGTATTTTCATAACATCACTGATTTAAGTTTCGATTTCCGGTTTTCACAAATATATAAAATAAAATAAAGTATGCCTAAAATTATCAAGTAAATTCTCTATAAATTCTTATAAAAGAATATTTTTTCACCTCTTTAATATACAAAAGAAACTCGGAAGCATTCATTTACGTTTAAAGGGCCGAACGGTCCTCATTTTCATCCCTTTCCTACCGCATCCGATTCCGACCGAAATCCTGCTCTTTTCCATAATAGGCTTGTCAATTTTATGTGACATGAAGCCCACTCCACCTTACGGATTCCATCTTGATGTTCCGCCTTGCCTACATGAAATTTCTAGAGTCATCCATTCGCTGAACAGGCTAAAGGATTCCCAAGAGACAAACACGTCACCACAGACAGCATTCACAAAAAAATCTCGCCAGACAACAAGTCTGACGAGATTTGTATTTCAACCTTATAAAGGTGATTTTCTTAGAATTCGGCATTACGCGGAGTACGTGGGAAAGGAATAACGTCACGGATATTAGACATTCCTGTTACGAACAACAACAAACGTTCAAATCCAAGACCAAAGCCTGAGTGAGGACATGATCCATATTTACGTGTATCCAAGTACCACCACATATCTTTCATCGGAATATTCAATTCCTGAATACGTGCCAACAATTTATCATAGTTTTCTTCACGTTCTGAACCACCGATGATTTCACCAATTTTCGGGAACAATACGTCCATAGCACGTACCGTCTTACCATCTTCGTTCATCTTCATGTAGAATGCCTTGATTTCCTTCGGATAGTCAGTCAAGATAACCGGACGTTTGAAGTGTTCTTCAACCAAGAAGCGTTCATGTTCAGAAGCCAAGTCAACACCCCAATATACAGGGAATTCGAATTTATGACCTTTAGCTACAGCTTCTTCCAAAATCTTGATACCTTCAGTATAAGGAAGGCGAACGAAATCTTCTTTCAACACACCCTGCAAGCGTTCAATCAAGCCCTTATCGAACATGTCATTCAAGAACTTAACATCATCGTAGCAGTTGTCAAGAGCCCACTGTACACAATACTTGATGAACTCTTCAGCCAAATCCATGTTGTCAACGATGTCATTGAAAGCCACTTCCGGTTCAATCATCCAGAATTCAGCCAAGTGACGCGGAGTATTTGAGTTTTCAGCACGGAATGTAGGACCAAATGTATAAATTGAACCCAAAGCAGTAGCTGCCAACTCACCTTCCAACTGGCCAGATACAGTCAAGCTGGCCTGCTTGCCGAAGAAATCGTCATCATAAATAATAGAACCGTTTTCATCCTTCTTCAAGTCGTACAAGTTCATGGTAGTAACCTGGAACATCTGACCAGCTCCTTCACAGTCAGAACCTGTAATCAACGGAGTATGGAAATAGAAGAAGCCACGTTCATGGAAGAATTTATGAATAGCGATGGCCATATTATGACGGATACGGAAAACAGCGCCAAAGGTATTAGTACGTGGACGCAAGTGAGCGATATCACGCAAGAATTCCATTGAATGACCTTTTTTCTGCAAAGGATATGTATTGTCACAAGCACCCAACACTTCAATTTCAGTTGCCTGGATTTCTGCTGACTGGCCTGCACCTACAGATTCAACCAATTTACCGTTTACGCTTAAGCATGCACCGGTAGTAATCTGTTTCAACATTTCTTCGTCGAAATTAGCCAAGTCAATTACAACCTGCAAATTCTTTATAGTAGAACCATCATTCAGAGCGACAAAGTTTACCTGTTTGCTACCACGACGAGTACGAACCCATCCTTTTGCATTGACCATGGTTCCGAAATCATGACTTTTCAGTAGGTCAACAATTTTTGTTCTACGAATTGTTTCCATTGTTTCGAAGTTTTTTAAATGATAAAAGAACGACCCCCATCCGGGAGTACGTTCTTATACCTTATATAGATTATTAATTTTATTCAAAAGATCCCATACGAAGCATGTTCACTTCCATTTCAGTCAAGTAACGCCAGTCACCACGACGCAAACCTTTCTTTGTCAATCCTGCGAAATATACGCGGTCCAACTTGATTACTCGATAACCAAGAGATTCAAAAATACGACGAACGATACGGTTCTTGCCAGAGTGAATTTCAATGCCTACTTGAGAACGGTCTGTATCAGAAGCATAGCTGATAGAGTCTGCACGGATATCACCATCATCCAAAGTGACACCTGCTGCAATCTGATCCAAATCTGCCTTAGTCACGTTCTTATCACAATACACATGATAAACTTTCTTCTTCAAATACTTAGGATGAGTCAGCTTAGAAGCCAAGTCACCGTCGTTGGTAAGAAGAAGCACACCTGTAGTATTACGGTCCAAACGACCTACTGGATAGATACGTTCCTTGCAAGCATCTTTTACGAAGTCCATAACGGTCTTGCGTTCCTGAGGATCATCTGATGTAGTCACACAATCTTTCGGCTTGTTCAAAAGAACATATACTTTACGTTCGATATTTACAGGCTGATCGTGGAACTTCACTTCATCGGTGCGTTTGATTTTGGTACCCAATTCAGTAACGATTTCACCGTTTACAGATACCACACCTGCTGCGATGAATTCATCCGCTTCACGACGAGAACAGATTCCGGCATTAGCCAAGAACTTATTCAAACGAATAGGTTCATTTGGATCTGCCAATTCTTCCTTATACTCGATACGTTTTTTAGCACTGTATTTCGCATTCGGATCATAATCAGAAGTACGTGGGCGGAAACCTCCCTGAGGACGGCCATATCCACCACGCTGTGCATTGTTGTTGAACGGGCGATACGGACGACGGCCTCCTTCTTCATCGTTATTGTTATAACGCGGAGCGAAAGGACGCTGTGGACGTTCGCCATTATTGAATGAACGGAACGGACGACGGCCTCCTTCTTCATCGTTATTGTTAAAACGTGGAGTGAAAGGACGCTGTGGACGACCACCGTTAGAATTGTAAGAACGTGAGTTGTAAGAACGTTCGCCACCTTCTTCGTTATTGAAGTTAGGGTTATAAGAACGCTGCGGGCGACCACCATTACCATTGAAAGGACGCTGTGGACGGCTTCCGTAGCTGCGCTGCGGACGATCTTCACCGTTATTGTTGTTATAACGTGAGTTAGAAGAACGATAAGGACGTTCGCCACCTTCATGATTGTTGTTGTACGGACGGCGACCGTAACTACCTCCTTCAAAACGGTTATTTCTATTATATCCTTCTCTGTTGTAAGATTTGTAACCATCGCGGCCAGACTGGCTCTGTTCGCCATCGTGTCTGTTTTCTCTTTCTGCCATAAAGTTTTTTTGTTGTATAAATTAATATTGTACCCTCTCGGGCTGTTTGTTCTGTTTTTGGAATTACATTCCTGTATAGTTATGCGGAGTAATTACTCGCAATTCTTTTTTAACTTCTTCGCTTACGTTCAATGATTCAATAAAGTCTTTGATAGAAGCCTCGTTGATAGTCTGATTAGTACGAGTCAACGCTTTCAATGCTTCGTAAGGGTGTGGATAAGCTTCACGACGCAAAATAGTCTGAATAGCTTCTGCCACTACGCTCCAGCAGTTGTCCAAATCTTCGTAAATCTTATGTTCATTCAAAAGAAGTTTGTTCAAGCCCTTCATCGTGCTCTGGATAGCAATGATGGTATGACCGAACGGTACACCGATATTACGCAAAACTGTAGAGTCTGTCAAGTCACGCTGCAAACGAGATACAGGCAATTTGCTTGACAAGTGTTCGAAAATGGCATTAGCCATACCCAAATTACCTTCAGCGTTTTCATAATCGATTGGGTTCACCTTGTGAGGCATTGCACTTGAACCTACTTCACCTGCTTTAATCTTCTGTTTGAAGTATTCCATTGAAATATACTGCCAGAAGTCACGGTTCATATCAATCATGATGGTATTGATACGCTTCATTGCATCAAAGATAGCACCCAAATTATCGTAGTTAGAAATCTGAGTAGTATATTCTTCACGTTCCAAGCCCAATTTTTCAGCTACGAAACAATTACCGAATGCTTTCCAGTCAAATTCAGGATAAGCTACGTGATGAGCGTTGTAGTTACCTGTAGCACCACCGAATTTGGCAGTGATAGGACAAGCCTTCAATACAGCCAACTGACGGTTCAAACGGTAAACGAATACCTGGATTTCCTTACCCAAACGAGTAGGAGAAGCTGGCTGACCATGAGTTTTAGCCAACATTGGAATATCCTTCCATTCTTCTGCGAAACCAGCCAATGTATCAATCAGCTTCTGAAGTTCTGGATAATAGACTTCATTCAACGCATCTTTGACAGACAAAGGCACTGAAGTATTGTTGATATCTTGTGATGTAAGACCGAAGTGAATGAATTCCTTGTATTCTTCCAGTCCACCCAATTTATCAAACTGTTCCTTGATAAAATACTCTACAGCCTTAACGTCATGATTGGTAACACTTTCGATTTCTTTGATACGCTGTGCATCTTGTTCTGAAAAATTACGGTAAATGTCGCGTAAAGATTCAAAGCGTGCAGCATCAAAGTTTTTCAACTGCGGCAAAGGCAATTCACACAAAGTAATAAAATACTCTATTTCTACCTGCACACGATATTTAATCAGTGCAAACTCCGAAAAATAAGCAGCCAAAGCTCCTGCTTTGCTTCTGTATCGTCCGTCAATAGGCGATATAGCTGTGAGTAAATCAAGCTCTAACATTGTTATTGAATTTTATCTTATATAATGATCATTAATAGACTGCAAAAATAATGTTTTTTCCCGACTTAGAGGGACTTATATAGAAAACTTTAGGAATTATTGTACTTTTATTTCTCTATTTCAAGAAGCCCAAGCTCAAGAAACCACATTACCTGCCTCACAAAGAAGCACATTTACCTGCAAAAAGGACGCCTTAACAAATCCGTCCAAACGAGCCAACGTTTCAACGATTTGTCAAGGCGTTCCTTTAAGTTTTATTAAATCGGGCCGATATTCTTCAACAAAAGCAGATGACCAGAACAAGGTATCAATAAAATACGTACCTTTGCACCGCAAATTAAAAAATAGAATTCATTATGGAATTGCCACAAGACCCGATGATGCTTTTCAGCCTCATCAACATGAAATTAAGAGATTTCTACCCATCACTTGATTCGCTCTGCGAAGACTTGAACGTCAACAAAGAAGACATTCTAAACCGATTGCAAGCTGCAGGTTTTGAATACAACGAAGAGCTTAACAAATTCTGGTAAATCCTTATTTATTCTTGAACTGAACATCATACAGGTCTTTTCTACGATCCCTTAAGGTACGTACACTACCGTATGTATGCAGTTCGTTCAACAAATCCAAATCGACATCCGAAACGAGAATCATCTCGGTATTCGGAGTCGCTTCTGCACGTCTTCCGTCGGTAGGGAACCCGAAGTCGCACGGAGTAAAGACTCCCGACTGTGCATATTGAATATCCATGTTATGCACACGAGGCAAGTTGCCCACACTACCGGCTATCACCACAAAACATTCATTCTCTATGGCTCGAGCTTGAGCACAAACACGGACTCTCGCATACGCATTCTGTGTATCAGTCAGATAAGGTACAAACAAGATTTGCATACCTTGATCGGCCATGATACGTGACAGTTCTGGGAATTCGACATCGTAACAAATCAAGACGCCCACCTTCGCACAGTCAGTCTCAAAGGTTTTCACCTGCTTGCCTCCTGAAAGTCCCCAACTCTTCACTTCTTCGGGAGTGACATGAATCTTTTCATACATTTCATAGGATCCGTCACGACGACACAAGAAACCTACGTTGTACAATCCATCTTCACGCTGCTGCGGCATACTTCCCGTAATGATGTTGATGTTATATTTGATAGCCAATTCTACGAAACGGTCACGAATTTCATCGGTATAAGTACACAAGCCACGCACAGCCTGCGACTCACTCAAATGGTTGAATTCCTCCATCAAAGGAGCATTGAAATATTCTGGGAAGAGAATGAAATCACTCTTGTAGCCAGAAACTGCATCCACGAAGAATTCAATCTGCTCAAACAAATCGTCGATAGAATGGTAGTTACGCATCTGCCACTGAACCAACCCCACACGCACGCTTGTCTTTTGAGGCAAGGTATTTTCTGTAGATGGCTGATAATAAATATTATCCCACTGAAGCAGACAAGCATAATGTTTTGATTCTTCATCATTAGGAAGGTAATTCGTCATCACCTTACGAACATGAAAATCATTTGACAACTGGAATGTCAATACCGGATCATAGATTTCACGTTTTCTTACCTGTTCGATGTATTCTTTCGGACGGTATTTATCGGCGTATTTATGATAATTCGGAATTCTTCCGCCAAACATAATGGCTTTCAAGTTGAGTCGTTCACACAAATCCTTGCGGTATTCATACATACGGCGCGCCAAACGCATTCCGCGGTAGTCAGGATGTATAAAGACTTCTATTCCATAAAGAATGTTTCCATCTGGATTGTGTGTGCTGAAGGTTTCATTACCTGTCACCTTCGCATAAGTATGATCACCCTTGACCAAATTATAATCTACAATGATAGCTAATGCACAACCTACAATCTTGTCATCCACTACCACAACTACTTGTCCTTCGGGGAATATACAGAGCAATTTTTCAATCTGCTGATGAGTCCAAAACACATCGCTTCCATCCGCATAAACCCTGCGGAATGATTGTGACAACTGTTTGTAATCCTCTATCTGCAAAGGACGAACTTGAATCTTACTAACGCTTTGATTATCCATTGTTATAAACATTAAAATCGGACCTACCATAAGAGGTAAGTCCGATATATCCTACAAGATTAAATACCGATTTTATCCAGACGCATTCAATCTCTGATTTTTATTTTACAGCCATCCAAACTTTCTATGATAGCAAGAGATTCTACATGAATTCCCTGTGAACGCAATTCATCGCCACCATGCTGGAAGGCTTTTTCAATAAGGAATCCCATTCCGACTAATTCGGCACCGGCTTTATCTACCAAGTCTATAATACCATTGGCAGCATTACCGTTGGCCAAGAAGTCATCAATGAACAGCACTTTATCACCTTCATGCAAGTAGTCCTTGCTTATACAAACATCATACGTACGGTCTTTGGTAAATGAATAGACAGTAGTCGTCAACATATTTTCCATTGTACTTGGTTTCTTCTTCGCAAATACAACGGGAAGTTCCAATAGATAACCTACCATGATGGCAGGAGCAATGCCACTTGCTTCGATTGTCAGAATTTTATTAATCGAAGAACCAGCAAAACGACGAACAAATTCGACAGCCATGGACTTCATCAAGATGGGGTCCATCTGATGATTAATGAAATTATCTACTTTAAGGATTCCTCCTTCAAAACATTTTCCATCTCGAATGATGCGTTCTTTCAGTGCTTTCATTTTCTTTAACTCTTTATTTGGCTGTAAAGTTACAAGTTTTTAAAGAAGATACGCACTGAAAGAGGCATCTATTTCGATTTAAAACATCCAGAAAAGATTGTTTAACATACAGAGGTCTTATTCTATTGGATTCTCTTCAACATTTACATCTTCCAAAGGAATCACATTCCAATCTTCTACCGTATTTCCTTCTATCACCAGACCTGTTTTTTTCAGACGCAGCTTCAAATTATAGAAACAGCCTTTCTTCAGTTCTTTTCCTAAAGCTGTAGTAGACGCCATGTAGTTTATCTGGTCACGAGTGTAATTGATGGAAAGATTGACTGGGTTTTCCAACGTCAAAGGATTGACCACTATGACTCGTTTGAATCCTTCCATGGGCACTTCTGCGTCCATAGAAGCAAGCATAAAGGTATTTACCTCTTCTCCAGACACTTCTGTACCATCTTCTTCGGGAGTCGTTCCAAAATGGTAAGTGTGCTTCGTCATCAGTCCGGGAGCCTCCAGTTTCAAGTCTTTCAGCACTACATTTTCTACTTCTTTGTCTTTCATGACAGTGATTGACACCAAAGCATACGCATGCTTAAATGCATTTTCTCCAGTAAAAGACACCACTCCGTTTCCTTTCTTGTAATTCGTGGTACATCGTGCCGTAAGAAAATCATACTCTCCGACCTGTACAAAGACGCCCTTCTGCTGGCTCAAATCAGGCATAGGGATTTGTGTTCTAGAAACTGACGATTCATAAGGATAATAGGCACAGAAATCATAATCATTCACTTTATCCTTCCATTCATAGGAAGAAGCAGAATTCCAAGAAGCACCGTCATACATCCATAAACCCGAATTTTCGTCTTCTGGCATATAAAATCCAATACGGTCCTCTTCCTGAAATACGACTTTACCATCCGCTTGTGTTGAAGTTCGTGACAATCCGTTCAATGCGACTTCTGCCTCAATTTTGAGAACCTGGTTTTCTACTTCATTTCCTAAATCGTCATTTTGCTGACATCCAAGCAAACAGATCAAACCTGCTGCCAAAAACAATGTTGTTTTCATATTAGTAAATATTAAATTTAAAAGATGAAATGAGAAGATGAAAAAGACCGGTTCCTTTGTCTTTTTTCAGCTTTCCTATTCTATTAAACGGAACATTTACTCAATCTGCTCCATCTGAACTCTATTTTTTATTTCAAAAATTAAAAAAAGATCCTCTTTCCTTTATTTCCTCAAAAGCATGGTGTTTCTTTCACCGATAAAAAATGTATCGGCAAACTGAAATGAAGTTTATATACAGTTCGTCCAACTCTATAGGAATTCATTAATTCATAGACTACCGTAAAGGAGAACAAGTCTGTTTAGCAAATCAACAAATACTTTACTGTATTAAAAAGGCGTTTTTTTATCATGACAAGACAGAAAAAAAATTCGCCTTGAAGTTTTACTCAAAACGACCTGTCGTTTTCATTAAAACGCCTTGAAGTTTTTTAAAAACGACAGGTCGTTTTAGACCCCTTTATACACCTTTGATTATCTATTATTTACGGAGCAAAATTCTGTCTATAAAAAGCATACTCCATTTTGCTCTTTATTCCAAGCCAAGAGCATCTGTTGTATCTCTTTTCCCTCCTTATTTTATGAAAAAAGTTTTTTTGTGTAAGTTTGTAACAAGAAAAAAAATAAAAAGACAAACGTTATGAAGAAAACCTCACTTATGCTGGCCTTGATGCTGCTGGCTATCTGCAACGGATTTGCACAACGAGCTAAATAGTCGTCCCTTAAGAGCATCTTTATCTATTGATATTCAGCAAATTAGTTTATAAAATTCTTTGATAAAT